>NZ_JBJHAT010000007.1:0-172654 GCF_054051175.1 Blastococcus sp. SYSU DS0753
CCCCCCCCCCCCCCCCCCCCCCCCCCCCCCCCCCCCCCCCCCCCCCCCCCCCCCCCCCCCCCCCCCCCCCCCCCCCCCCCCCCCCCCCCCCCCCCCCCCCCCCCCCCCCCCCCCCCCCCCCGCCGACCTGCCCTGGCTGGTCGAGGCGGGCGACGCCGACTTCGACGCCGTCGTGACGGAGAGCCCGCTGCCCGTCCTGGTGGACGTCTGGGCGCCGTGGTGCGGGCCCTGCCGCGCCGTCACCCCGGTCGTGGAGCAGCTCGCGCGGGACCGGGCGGGGCGGCTCAAGGTCACGAAGGTCAACGCCGACACCGCGCCCGGCGCGAGCTCCCGCCTCGGGGTGCGCGGCATCCCGACGCTGGCGCTCTTCGCCGACGGCCAGGAGCGGTCACGACTGGTGGGCGCCCAGCCCGCGACCACCATCCAGCGCTGGGTCGACCAGCAGCTGGACTCGACCCAACAGGATCGCTGAAGGAGGACCGATGACGACCATGATGCCGACGCCGCTGCGCCCGGCCGGGATGCCGGATGACCTGCGTCGACGTCGGCCTGCCGAGTACCGCCTCGCGCCGGCTGCCCGGGCCCCGCGGCATCGCGCGCCCTACGCACCGCGGCGGCGGGCCTGGAACGGGGTCAGGACGGCGGTCCTGCTGTCGGGCATGGCCGGGCTGCTGGTGCTGCTCGGGTCGCTCTTCGGCCGGACCGGCGCGGTGATCGGCCTGGTGCTCGGCGTGGCCACGGTCGCCGGGTCCTACTGGTTCTCCGACCGCGTGGCGCTGCGTTCCGCGGGCGCGGTCCCCGTCGGGCCCGCGAGCGCACCGATGCTGCACCGGATCGTGGGAGAGCTCTCCGCCGAGGCGGGGCTGGAGATGCCCCGCCTGTACGTGACGCCGGATCGGCAGCCGAACGCCTTCGCCACCGGACGCGATCCGGCGCACGCCGCGGTCGCCGTGACGCAGGGGCTGCTCGACCTGCTCACACCCGCGGAGCTGCGGGCCGTGCTCGCCCACGAGCTGGCCCACGTCCGGAACCGGGACACACTGCTCACCTCGGTGGCCGCGGCGCTGGCGACCGGTATCAGCTTCGTCGCCCAGCTCGCCGGGTGGTTGCCGTTCGCGGGCAGCTCGGAGGAGGACGAGGCACCCGGCCCACTGGCCGCCCTCGTCGCCTTCCTGGTCGCTCCGCTCGCCGCGCTCCTGCTCCAGCTGGCCCTGTCCCGCAGCCGGGAGTACGAGGCCGACCGCACGGGCGCCTGGCTGTGCCGTGACGGACGATCCCTGGCGACGGCGCTGGCGAAGATCGAGCGGGTGGCGCAGCGCCTGCCCATGGAGGTGCAGCCGGCCCAGGCGCCCAAGTACGTCGTCAACCCGCTGTCGGGCTCCCCTGGCCGATCGTTGTCGGCGCTGTTCATGACGCACCCGCCGACGGCCGAGCGGATCGCCCGACTGACCGGGTGGTGACGCACCCGGCGGCCGCACGTCGCAGGGATCCCGACCGGACAGGCGGAGGAATCTACAGCGACCGCTACAGGTTCACCCGTACGTAGTGATCGACCAGTCCGAGAGGAGGACAACAGATGACGTTGCCGGTGCTGAATCGGGAGTCGGCTGCGGATCGGTGGGATCCCTTCCGGGAGCTGGACGAGCTGCACGACCGCCTGGCCAGGGTGTGGGACGCCGACCCTCTCCGCGCCCTGGACCGCTGGGTCCCGTCCGCCGACCTCGAGGAGACCGACGACGCCTACGTCGTCGAGCTGGAGGTGCCGGGCCTCGCCCGTGACGACGTCGACGTCCAGCTCGACGACCGGGTCCTGACCGTCTCCGGGGAGATCCGGGAGAAGAAGCGCACCGGCATCCTGCACCGGCGCACGCGCAAGGTGGGCAAGTTCCACTACGCGGTGTCGCTGCCGGCGGAGGTGGACGACGAACACGTCGAGGCCTCGCTGCGGGACGGCGTCCTGACCATCCGGGTGCCGAAGTCCGCGCGGACCCGCCGTCGCCGCATCGAGATCACGCGCTGATCCGCGGCCGGCCCCGGGCCGCCGACGCAGGACGGGCGACGGAGGCCGGCGCGCCGGCGCCGGTCACGTCGCCTGCTGCTGCGTCCGCTGTGTCATCGCGGCGGTCCTCGCCTCGAGGGCGTGGACGACGGCGGCCATGTCCGCCGCCCCGTGCCCCAACCGTTCCGCCTCCCCGTAGAGGGCATGGCAGACGTCGAGCAGCGGCACGGCGGCCCTGATGCGCCGAGCCGCGCCGGCCACCAGCTCGTTGTTCATCAGGACATCGGTGAGCGCCGCCTGGACGGCGAAGTCCCTCTCGACGAGCTTGGCCGCCTTCACCCTCGACACCTCGCTGGCCATGGGCCCGGCGTCGAGCACCTCACGGAGCTGGTGGATGTCGAGGCCGTGCACGTCGGCGAAGTGGAACGCCTCGGCGAGCCCCGTGACCTGCGTGATCAGGAAGAGGTTGACCGCCAGCTTCATGAGCAGCGCGTTCGGGACGTCCCAGCAGACGAACGTGC
The DNA here is from genome assembly GCF_054051175.1 of Blastococcus sp. SYSU DS0753. Taxonomy (NCBI): domain Bacteria; kingdom Bacillati; phylum Actinomycetota; class Actinomycetes; order Geodermatophilales; family Geodermatophilaceae; genus Blastococcus; species Blastococcus sp. SYSU DS0753. The sequence goes on from NZ_JBJHAT010000007.1 coordinate 2,521, forward strand.
GGCGGCACATCGGCTCCAGCAGTGGCCGCACGCCCGCGACGACGCCGGCGTCGCCCGCCAGCATGCCGACCAGCTGCCCCGCCTCCGCGGGGAGGCGGGATCCGGACACCGGCGCCTCGACGTACTCCCCGCCCGCCGCGCGGACGTCCGCGCCGAGAGCGGCGGAGTACTCGGGCGACGTCGTCCCCATGGCGACGACCACGCGTCCACCGACAGTCGTGGCGAAGTGCCCCGCACCGCGGCCGAGGACGTCGTCGACGGCGGCCGCGTTCGCCAGCATGAGGATCACGATCCGTGCTCGCCGGAAGACCTCCGCCGGGTCCGCCGCGACCGTGGCACCGGCAGCACGCAGCGGCTCCGTCCGGTCGGGGGAACGGTTCCAGACGACCAGCGGCGTGCCCGCCCGGGCGAGGTTCAGCGCCATCGGCTGACCCATGACACCCAGACCGATGAATCCGACGTCCACACGTCCTCCCCTGCGTCGTCGACCGGCGCCGCACCGCCGCCTGCCGGGCGGCGACCCAGCCCTGGTCACGGAAGGCGTCGGAGACAACGAACCGGGCCCGGTGCTCCACGTCCCCGGCCGCGCCGCCGGCGAGATGGCGTCCCGCTCCGCCTGCTCGCCGTCACCCTGACCTCCCGTGCCGAGGATCACCGAGGTGTGCCGGCGCGGACAAGGGCCAGGTCGGCCACGAAGGGCTGGAGGGCTGCCAGGAGCAGCCGCTTCTCGGCCAGGTGTCTCCGGACGCCGGGCGCGTCCGGAGGCCCGGTGGACATGTGGGCGCCTCAGCGTGCCGCGGTCACTTGCCTGCTCACCGGCGGCTCGCCAGACTGCCGGCCATGGCACCCCGACCCGTCGTCGTCGGCACCGGTCCTCGGCACGTCCTCGCTCTGCACGGCTGGTTCGGGTCCGCCGCCGGGTGGGGGCCGTTCGCCGAGCTGTTCGACGGCGACCGGTACTCCGTCGCCCTCCTCGACTACCGGGGCTACGGCGCCCGCAGGGGGCAGACCGGTTCCTTCACGCTCGCCGAGATCGCCGCCGACGCCCTGGCCGCGGCCGATGAGCTGGGCTGGTCGGAGTTCGTCGTGATGGGGCATTCGATGGGCGGCACCGCGATGCAGCGGGTGCTGGCCGACGCGCCGGAGCGCGTGCAGGGCCTCCTCGGCATCAGCCCGGTCCCCTCCACCGGGGTGCCGTTCGACGACCAGGGCTGGCAGCTGTTCAGCAGCGCCGCCGAGGATCGCGGCAGCCGGTACGCGATCATCGACCTGACCACCGGCAACCGGCTCTCCCCCACCTGGGTCGACCGGATGGTGCAGCACTCGCTCGACCAGTCCGACGTCGCGGCCTTCGGCGGCTACCTCGAGGCGTGGGCGCGCACCGACTTCTCCACCGAGGTGCGCGGCAACCCCGTCCCGGTGCTGGTCGTGGTCGGCGAGCACGACCCGGCCCTGGGCGCGCCCGTCATGCAGCAGACGTTCCTCGAGCAGTACCCGAACGCGGCCCTCGAGGTGCTGCCCAACGCGGGGCACTACGCCATGTTCGAGACGCCGGTCGCGCTGTTCACCTGCGCCGAGCGGTTCCTCGACGGGCTCCCGTGAGCTCCCCCGCGTGGAGCCCCTCGGCCGGGTCAGCGGACACGGTGGCGCTGGTCGACCCGGTCACCTACGAGACCGGCCCGCCGTTCGAGCTGCTGCGTCGGCTGCGGGCCGAGGCGCCCGTCGCCTGGGTGGACGAGCCCGCTCTGCACGGCCAGCCGGCCGGCACCGGGTTCTGGCTGGTCCTGCGGCACGGCGACGTCGAACGCGTGCTGCGCGACCCGGCGACCTACTCCTCCTGGCTCGGCGCCACGCAGGTCAGCGAGGCCCGTGACCTCGAGTGGGTCCGGCAGATGATGCTCAACATGGACCCGCCCGACCACACGCGGCTGCGGCGGCTGCTGACCCGCTCGTTCACCCCACGGGCCGTGGCGGCGCTGACCGACGCGATCGAGGCGACGGCGGCGCGGCTGGTCGACGACATGATCTCCGGCGCCGGCGAGGGCACCTGCGACTTCGCCAAGGACGTCGCGGCCGATCTGCCGTTGCTCGTCCTCGCCGAGGTGCTGGGTGTACCGGCCGAGGACCGCTGGTTGATGTTCGACTGGTCCAACCGGGTCATCGGCTGGCAGGACGCCGACTACGCCACGTCGGCGGCCTTCGACGGCAGTGGAGGCACCGCCATGGCCCGCGAGGCGCTGGCCCTGCGCCCGGCGCCCGCTGACGACGGGACCATGCCCGATCCGCGGACCCGGTCGGGCATGCCCGACCTGTACGCGTACGCGCGCCTGCTCGCCGAGCAGAAGCGGGAGACGCCCGGTGCCGACGTCATGTCGATCCTGCTGGCGCAGGTCGAGGAGGACGGCGGCCGGCTGACCGACGCGGAGTTCGAGAACATGTTCTGGCTGTTCGCGGTCGCCGGCAACGAAACCCTGCGCAACGGTCTGCCGGGGGGCCTGATCGCGCTGCTGCAGCACCCGGACCAGCTGGCCGCCGTCCGGGCGGACCCCTCGCTGCTCCCCGGCGCGGTCGACGAGATGCTGCGCTGGTGGACGCCGGTGATGGTCTTCCGCCGCACCGCCACGCGGGACGTCGAGCTCGCCGGCACCCGCATCCGAGCCGGGGACAAGGTCGTGGTCTCGTTCACCTCGGCGAACCGGGACGAGGCGGTCTTCCCGGATCCCGACCGGTTCGACGTCCGCCGCGCGCCCAACCCGCACCTCTCCTTCGGGCACGGGCCGCACTTCTGCCTCGGCGGGCAGCTGGCGCGGGCGCAGATGCGGGCGCTCTTCGGTGAGCTGCTGCGCCGCACCGCGGTGCTGGAGCCGGCCGGACCACCCGCGCTGCTGCGGTCCAGCTTCCAGCGCGGGGTCAAGCGGCTCCCGGTCCGCTGGGTGGCCGCCTGAGAAGGCGATGGCCTCGGCCTGGGCGAGCCGCGCGTCCGACCTCAGGACCCGCTGGTCCCCCGGCGCCGGACCCGTCGGTCGAAGCGGTCCTGGCTGCCGCCCAGCGGCCGGCCGAAGAACCTGCCGAGCACGACGCCGGCGGCGAGGGCCAACCCGATCGCCGCGGCCCCCACGAGCGCGTTCATCCCGCCCGAGACGTCGGCCTCCACGACGACCGCGAAGAGGCCCCGGTAGATCGCGAGCCCGGGCAGCAACGGGACGATGCCGCAGACCGCGAGGAGCAGGGGCGGGATCCGCAGCCGATCGGTCAACGCCCCACCGCAGAAGCCGACGACCACGGCCGCCGCAGCACTCGCCACTGCTGGGCCGGCACCGAACACGGCAGCCGTGGACGCCGTGGTCCACGTCAGCGCGCCGGCCACCGTGGCCACTCCGACGGCGAGCGGGCGGGCGTGCGACGCCACCGCCCAGAACCCGGCCATCCCGGCTGCGGCGGCCACCGCCACGGCGAACGGCACGGTGGACGTCGACGGTTCGAGCACGCGCAGCGGGAACTCCGCCCGCCGCGCCAGATCGAGGACTGCGGCGATACCGACGACGATGCCGGTCGTCAGCATCAGCACCTCGAAGGCCCGCGCCGCGGCGGTGACCGGGAAGCCGCTGATCGCGTCCTCGGCCGCGCCCACGAACGAGAGGCCTGCCAGGAGCACCACGATCCCGGCGGCGACGACCAACGAGGTGCGGACCTCGACCTCCCACGCGAGGAGGAGGACGGCCGCCCCGGTGGCCACCGCAGCTCCGGCCACCTGCTGGAAGAACATCGGGAGCCCACGCCGATCGAGTGCGCGGAGCGTCTGCTCGATGACGGCCGTGGTGACCGCCGCGACGAGCGCCACGAGCCAGCCACCGCCGAGCTGGAAGGCGACGCAGCCCGCCACCCCCGACCAGCCGAGTGCGTGGATGGGCCGACGGTAGGGGTGCGGCGCAGACAGGACGTCGTCCAACCGACGGTGCGCGTCCTTCAGGTCCAGACCCTCCGCCTGGATCGCTGACACCAGGTCGGTGATCCCCTGCAGCCGGGTGTAGTCCAGTCCACGGGGGCGCACGATGCGCATCAGCACGAGCGGGGGCACGTCGTCCGGGTCGTAGCTGATCGTGAGCGACGTGAAGGTGACGTCGACCTGGCAATCGGTCAGTCCGTAGGCCGCCGCCACACGGAGCACCGTGGCGGTCACGTCAGCCGCCGACGCCCCGACCGCCATCATCGACTCGCCGATGCGGAGGGCCAGACCGAGCGCCGAGCGCGCGGTGCCCGCGTCGACCCGGCTGGGCTGGGCGCGCAGTGCGAAGGGCGCCGTCGGCGGGCCGGAGCCGGCGATCGCCTTCCGCGCCTGGTCCGGCAGGCGGGCGATCCGCCACCTGCGGTCCCGGCTCGTGGGGGGCACGACGCCCAGGCTACGGAGTGGTGACGGGGGAACGCGGCCGGCGACGACGGGACGGCTCGTGACCATCCGCACAGGCGGCAGGGCATCGACGCACACCGGTCCGGAGCTCCCACGCCTGACCCTGCGCACCGTGCGGGTGGGAGGCGCTCCGGGTGTCTCGCCTCGCCCTCGACACGGGTTCGCGTCGGCGATCAGCGCACGCCCTGGCCTCACCTGCATGCGAGGCGTGCAGATCACCCGCTTCGGCGGTCCCGAGGTCCTCTTCGTCGACGACGTCCCCCAGCCGAGTCGACGGTCAGGACAGGTCCGGTTCGTCCGGCTTGGTGCCGGCCGGGGCGACCCTGGCGAACCGGGCGGACAGCGTGCGGAAGGCCTCGGCGAGGGCCGGCGGGCTGACAGCGAGGACGTCGGTGTCGTAGCGGGCGACGGCAGCGGCGATGCCGACCCAGGACCAGGCACCGAGCGTGAGCCGGCAGCGGTCGGGGCCCAGTGACTCGACGAGGCCGTCGTGGGCGAACGGTGCCACCCGGGCGGCAGGGAGACCCAGTTCGACGGTGCCGGTGCACGGCCAGGTGTCCACACCGCCGGCGCTGCCCTGGAAGGTCCCGTTCACGAAGGCGGCGAGGTCGCCCCCAGGCAGCACACGTGGGGTGAAGCGTGGGCCGGTCGGGGTGCGGGGGGTGATCCGGTCGCAGCGGTAGGTCCGCCAGTCGGCTCGGTCGAGGTCGAAGGCGACGAGATACCAGCGGCCGTTCCGGGTGACCAGGTGGTGCGGTTCGGCTCTCCGGGGCGGGACGACCTCCTCGCTTACCCCGCCCGCACTCCCACGCGCAGCGGCGTAGTCGAACCGCACGATCTCGCGGGCGCGGATCGCTGCCGTCAGCGCCACCAGCACTGCCGGGTCCACCTCGGCGGTCGCGCCGCGGGCGACAGGGGTGACCTGGACGGCGTCGATCCGGTGCCGCAGCCGCGCGGGCATCACCTGGCGGACGGTGGTCAACGCACGGGCGGCGGCCTCGCTGACACCCGCGCCACTGGTGATGGCCAGTTGCAGGGCGACGGCGAGGGCCACGGCCTGGTCGTCGTCGAACAGCAGCGGCGGCAGGTCGGTGCCGGCGTCGAGGCGGTAGCCACCGTCCGGGCCCTTGAACGCGTGCACGGGATATCCGAGTTCGCGCAGCCGGTCGATGTCGCGGCGCACGGTGCGGGGGTGGACCCCGAGCCGCTCGGCCAGGGCGGCGCCGGGCCAGTCGCGGCGGGCCTGCAGCAGTGACAGCAGGGTCAGCAACCTGGACGAGGTGCCGTTCTTCTCGGGCATGCCCGTCACGTTGACCACAGTAGAGGACTGAACCTGTCCGCTACCGCTGCCACGCTCCTCTCGTCGCCACCAAGGGGGTGGCGGGACACCGAGGAGCCGACATGAGCATCACCACGACCACGCACCTCAACTTCCGCGGCCAGGCCCGCGAGGCACTGGACTTCTACGCGTCGGTGTTCGGCGGTGAGGTCATGGCCTTCACCTTCGCCCAGGGCGGCGACGAGCGGGACGACGCCGACGGCGCGGTGGCCGAGCAGGTCAAGTGGGGCGGCGTCCAGGCCCCCAACGGCTTCGCGATCATGGCCTTCGACGTGCCGCCCGCGCGGGCGTACGACCCCGGCACCGACGCCGTCTACGTCTCGGTGCGCGGCACCGACACCGAGGAGATCACCGGGTACTGGAAGGCGCTCACCGAGGGTGGGACCGTCCGCGCGGAGCTCGCCCCCGTCGGCTACGCACAGCTGTACGGGATGGTCACCGACCGCTTCGGCGTGACCTGGGTCCTCGACGTCCTCCCGCCCTACGAGGCCTGATCGCCACGCCGGGGGCAGGGGGGCGTCGGCCTCCTCCCCCGGCATCCCGCTGCACAGCCTGCCCCGGATCGGGCCCAGAAGGCCGACCCGGTCGCCGCGTTCTCCCGAGTGGTGGCTGCTCTAGCCTCCGACCATGCGTGCTGTGCAGATCACCCGCTTCGGCGGTCCCGAGGTCCTGGACATCGTCGACATCCCCGAGCCGGAGGCCGGTCCCGGGCAGAAGCTCTACGACGTCTCCGCCGCCGGCGTGAACTTCGCCGACACCCACCACGGGAAGTCCGCCAACTGACCTCAAGAGGCGCCCGCACCGCCGTGCCATCGATCACCGAGGCCGCGTTCCGTGCGCTCACACGCCTACAAGTGCGCTTGCCAGGCCGACCGCTCCGTTGCTTGGCAGCAACGGTGCGCCGAAAGACAGCCGGCCGCACCGACAGCCTCTGAGGCGCTGCTCATCCAAGCGCCGGAGTTGATGGTGCCGAAGTGATCAAGTCTGACAGCGTTAGGCCCGACCTGAACCAACAATCGCCAACTCGGGGTGTCTCGAAGACTGGGCCAACGGCCGATCGCTGGCACTACTGTTCAACATGGATCGGTCACGATTGACCACCATGCGACTTTCACTTCCAGCCCGTAGAGTCGCGTCATGGCAACGAAGTCCGGTGCGGTCACCTGGCAGACGATCAAAGGTTTGACGATTGACGCATTGGACGCTTCTCTCTCCCGGCTGGCCAAGGAGCAGAAAGGAGAACAGATAGCGCGTAACTCGAGCGTCGTACCCCCGCCTGGCCAGAATCTCCAGGTCCTGAGCAACCTGAACAAGAAGTGGAGCGACCAGGAGTATTACGTCGTCCCATCGGATATGAACGACGGCACCCCCGGAGCACGGCACAGGGTGCAGTTCTCCGGATTCAAGGCTTCGAAGGTCACGCTGGCGCTGCCGGAAGAGACGCGTCTAGCGTTAGCCGGGGCACCCAGAGTCAACGTTTTCTGCACATCCAGTATTGACATCAAGCTCAAAAAGGCCCTACGAGCGGCGTTGAAGAACAGCCCCAGGGGTCCGCTGGTCGAGATGCTGTCCAGCGGCGAGGAAACACTGCTGAGGCCGTGGTCGCCCAAGCATCTGCCAGCTGATCGACCACTCAACATCCAGCAACAGTACGCACTCGCCGCAATGACTACGCCTGGAGCGTTCTTCATTTGGGGCCCCCCGGGCACCGGCAAGACGAGTGTCATCACTGCCGCCGTAAGACACTCGCTCGCGGAGGGCAAGTCAGTGCTGTTGTCCTCCCACACTCATGTCGCCGTAGACAACGTGCTGGAAGGGCTGATCGACCAGTCGGGCGACGGCGCGACAGCTTCGTTGTTGAAGCCTGGGTCCGTAATTCGATTCGCGAGCCAGCAGGTGCAAGACAAGATCGCTCAAGCGGTGCAAGGTCACCCACACCTGCTGTACAACAAGGCAGCAGCTGTCTTGACCAACCACGCAGAAGAAACGAGAAGGCTGCAGGAGCTTCGAAAGCGTAACCAAGAGGCTCCTCCCCGAGAGGCATTGCGGACGCTCGTGGACGAACTAGCTCAGATAGACATAGATGAAGTGCGCGCCGCGTACGCAACAGTGGAACTCGCGGCGCAGCTCGGTCAGAGGCAGCAGGACTTAGCGGACCACGTACAGCTGGAGAAAGCAGCGACACACCGGCTGGAGTTGGTCGTACTCGAGCTGCAATCGCTAACGCCACCAAGTTCGGCAAGTGAGGCGGACGCCCTCTATCGGATGCAGCGAGCGGAGCGCGTGCTGTCGGATGCCGAAGCAGCTCTTCTGCCGCTCGCAAGAAACCTGGAAGCCTTGCAGCTACGGCGCAGAGCGCTCGTCGACGACCTGCAGGAATGTCGAGGAGACATCGCGCGAGGTAGCAGCAGATTCTGGTTCCCTCAGCGCAAGAAGTTGGAATCGAAAGCTGAGCAACTCTCCAACGCACTCGCCGACGTCGACAGGGACATCGTCGGCACGGAGGGAGACTGGCGGGTACGTCAACAACAGCGCCGGTCAGCGAGCGACGACATCGAAGCAGTCAGGCGTGCTTTGGAGGAAGTCGAAGAGGCTAGGACGCGGCGCGACCGCGCGCTCGGACTCGAGGCGGAAGCGCGCGCCTCATTGCAGGAGATTAGACGGGGTCGACTGGCCGCAGAATCAGAGGTGGCTCGCCTCGAAGTCGTTGCGGCGAAGATGCCCGCTGCGGCCGCACTGATCGCCGACGCCTCCGCTAGAGGCTTGGACACGAAGATTTCCGCCCTCGAGCAGCTGACCGAGCAGGTCGATGCGCTGGACAGCGGGTTGAAGGACTTGGAACGGAAGCAGAAGCGACTGGACGACGAGATGAGTGAGACGCAGAGGAAGCTGTTGCACGAGGCTCCCGTAGTTGCGACGACGCTTGCGAGCTTGACCACGAATCGGCAACTTCTCGAGCGTCGATTCGACGTAGTCATCTTGGATGAGGTCGCCAGCGCGGAAGCCCCGTCGGTCGTGTACGCCGGCTCTAGAGCGGATACAACGCTCGCCTTGGTGGGCGACTTCTTACAGAACGCCCCGATAGCGGAGGCGGACGACCCGACGACTCCCAGCGAAGCCGAACGCAGTCGGTGGCAACGTGACGACATCTTCGAGTTGTTTGGCATCCGAGATCGTCACACAGCCGAGCAGCACAAGCGGTGTGTCCCGTTGAAGCGTCAGTATCGGTATCCGTCAGTGATTGCAGATCTGGTCAACAAATTCTGTTACAAGGGCCTCCTGGAGAGCCACCGTTCCTCCACTCCAGAGGACGGTAAGACGATCAGGCTCATAGACACCTACAGTCATCCGCGCAAGACCCTCGAGCGTGACGGCAATTCATGGTGCAGCCCCCTGGGCTTGGACCTGTTGTCCTACATTGCACAAAGGGGGCCAGGTGTTAAGGAGGGGTCCATCGGATTCGTTTCACCCTACCGACCGCAGGCCAAACGCGCACAGGAACGCATGCGCCGTGAGAAGCTCTCTGTAGACTGCGGAACATCTCACGCCTTCCAAGGGCGCGAGTTTGACTCGGTCATCTTCGACCTGATGCAAGACGGAAGTGCCCGCTGGGTCGGTGAAGCGGACCTCGATGGCTCACGCCGTCAAGTGTCGGCCGCCAAGTTGTTGAATGTCGGCATAACGCGAGCCAAGAAGCACCTCTATTTGATCGGGGATTGGGATTTCATCCAGCGATCCACGATGCCTGGAATGGCTGCGATCAGTGCTTTGGCAGGCCACGAGAACTTCGAGGTCATCAAGGCCGAACGTCTGATTGGACCAGCGTGACGCCGGGCGGTGCGGGCAAAGATCGACCCTTGACGTCTTGTCGCCCACTCGACCAACCGAAGGCGCACATCGGAAGCGCCTCCTTGTCCAGTAGGCGCATAGTCACTGCTTCCGCGGGCGGGGGCGCTTATCCGCACTGCCAGACGTCCGTCGTTTAGCTGTAGTGCCCATAGTGTTGTTGACGGCGTCGCGGGCTGATCTGAAGAGGAGACCTCCGAGCGAAGGTGTGGGTGCTGACGCCACGCCCGGATGCTCGGAGGTCTCGTGTCCCACGCTATTGCCCGTCTGACGTTCATGGTCGCGTCGAACTCGTCCGAGGGGTGGTCGAGCAGGGCCGGCCGGTCACCCATGTCATGGTGGAGCTCAGCGTCTCCCGCGCGACCGGCTATGCGTGGCTGGCCCGATGGCGGGCCGAAGGCCCGGCCGGCCTGCTGGATCGACCGAGCCGGGCCCACCGAGTACCAGGTAGGACATCGGGGGCGCTCGAGGCGCAGATTCTGGCCCTGCGAGCGCAGCGGAAGCTGGGCCCGGCGCAGATCGGCCCGCTGGTCTGGGTGGCGCCCTCCACGGTGCACGCGGTGCTGACCCGACACGGCATGCACCGGCTGGCCTGGCTGAACCGCCCCACCGGGCAGCTGGTGCGCCGCTACGAATGCGCCCGCCCCGGCGAGCTGGTGTACGTCGACGTCAAGAAGCTCGGCGTCATCCGCCCCGGCGGTGGCTGGCGGGCCCACGGCCGCGGTTCGGCTGAGCACAACCACAGCCTTACCGAGGCCAACGCCGGCCGTCGGGTCGACTACGACTACGTGCACTGCGCCATGACGACCACACCCGGCCGGCCTGCGCCGAGACCCACCCCGACGAGACCGCCGCCACCTGCTCTCCCGCATCACCGACCGTGTGTCTGAGGGATCACCTGACGGACGCGGACCGGGTGACTACTGGCCGACGTGCACGGGCTGACCCCGCGGTACGGGAGGTGCAGAGGCTCCTCGAGGTGCCGACGCGAACGCTCGGCGGCTGTCCGCGCCGAGCGTGCGAGCCTCTACGTCCGGGCCCGGAGCCGACAGCTGGTCGCCGTCCCGACTCCCTACACCTCGCGCGAGCGCTTCGCCGGGTCGGCCAGGACGATGCCCGACGGCCGGCGGTGCCCGTCACCGCATGACGCCCCGGGCGCCGCTGTCCCTAGGCTGCCCGGCATGCGAGCCGTGCAGATCACCCGCTTCGGCGGCCCCGAGGTCCTCGACGTCGTCGACGTCCCCGAGCCGGAGGCCGGTGACGGCCAGAAGGTCTACGACGTCTCGACAGCGGGGGTGAACTTCGCCGACACCCACCAGATCGAGAACTCCTACCTGGCCGCCCAGCAGCTGCCGTTGGTGCCGGGCGCGGAGTTCGTCGGCACCCCGGTCGGGGGCGGGCAGCGGGTGGTCGGGCTGCTCGACGGCGGCGGTTACGCCGAGAAGGCCGTGGCGAACGACGTCCTCACCTGGCCCGTGCCCGACGCCGTCAGCGACGAGCAGGCCCTCTCGCTGGTCCTCCAGGGGACGACCGCCTGGCACCTGCTGCGCACCAGCGCCCACCTGGCCGAGGGCGAGTCCGTCGTCGTCATCGCCGGCGCCGGCGGCGTCGGCTCGCTCGCCGTCCAGCTCGCCCGCCGGTGGGGCGCCGGCCGGGTGATCGCTACCGCCTCCAGCGCGGAGAAGCGGCAGCTCGCCGAGGAGCTCGGCGCGCACGCCACCGTCGACCCGGCCCTCGCCGACGACGACCCCAAGCAGTTCACCGGCGCGCTGCGCGAGGCCAACGGCGGCAGGCCGGTCGACATCGTGCTCGAGATGACCGGCGGCAACGTGTTCACCGGCTCGCTGTCGGCCCTGGCGCCGTTCGGCCGGCTGGTCACCTACGGCATGGCCGCCCGGCAGGAGACGCCCGTGGTGCCCCCCGGCGCGCTGATGCAGAAGAGCCGCGCGGTCATCGGCTTCTGGCTGGCCCACTGCATGGCACGCCCGCAGATGCTCGACGCCGCGATGAACGACCTGCTGGCCATGACGGCCGACGGTTCGCTGAAGCCGGTCGTCGGCGGGCGCTACCCGCTGTCCGCCGTCCGCGAGGCGCACCAGGACCTGCTCGCCCGCCGCACCACCGGCAAGCTCGTCCTCGACCCCTCCCGCTGAACCGGCCGGTCACCCTCCCGGCGTTTCCACCGGGAGGGTGACCCAGCGTCACCCGGAGGGCGGACGCCGTTCGTCCTTTCGGGCACGAGCGGCTCTCCTCCCGGTTTCGCTCCCTACTGTCCGTGACGGACGCAGCCGGGGGGGACGAGCGCCACCGATCGACCCTCCGCGCGGTCATCCGACTGACCACGGGGGGAAGCCATGGGACGACGCACGCTCCGGTCCGGCGCCGCCGCGACCGGCGTGACCATCGCGCTGCTGGCCGGGACGACGGGGTGCACCTTCCCCGACGTCTCGATGAGCCCGGGCCTCTCCGGAGGGGACGCCGCCGCGGTGGCGACGCCCGCGGTGGACGACGGCACCGAGTCCGCCGAGCCGCAGGAGCCCGTGCGCCCCGCCGGCGACCTGGACACCGGCTCGGTGACGCACACCGTCGCCGCCGGCGACCGGACAGTCGTCATCGACTACTGGACCGAGCAGGACGCGGCGTCCTGGACCGCCTCGGATGCGAAGACCGTGCAGCTGGCCGCGCACGTCGAGGGCGGCAGCACCACGGTGACCGTGCTGGTCACCCGCTTCGCGGCGACCACCGACGACGGCACCCAGCGCACCGTGGCCGCCGAGGACCGCGGCGAGTTCGCCCTGACACCGCCGTTCACCTACGCCACCGCCTTCACGCTGCCCGACGTCTCGGCCACGGCGACGACCGTGACCCTCTTCGTCCAGTTCGACCTGCTGGTCGAGACCACGCCCGGCTCCGGGCGTTACTTCCGCCAGACCGTGCTTGACCAGCTCGAGCTCCCGCTACTCGAGGAGGACTCGCTGTGACCGAGGTGGTCCTGCACGGCATGCGCCGTGCCACCGACCGCGTCCACCTGCTGGCCCGCAGCGGTCAGGAGGTCGTCGACGTCAGCTCGCTCGTGCCCGACGAGTTCGGCGGCGGCCAGGCCCACCACGAGCGCCGGCACGCCACCATCAGCTGCATCATCCCGGCCTACAACGAAGAGGCGACGATCTCCGACGTCCTCACCTCGCTGCTGTCGCAGACCCGGCCGCCGGACGCCATCCACGTCATCATCAACAACACCGACGACGACACCCCCGAGATCGCCCGGGAGTACGCCGGCGAGCACCTGAGGGTGGTGAAGGGCGAGGCCTTCCACACCGTCGTGCACGTGCACGACATCGGCGAGAACCCCGACAAGAAGGTCGGCGCCCTCAACTACGGCTACTACGTCAGCCGCGGCCACGACTACATCCTCGGCGTCGACGGCGACACCACGCTGGACCGCCGGTGCGTGGAATGGCTGGAGAAGGAGATGGTCACCGACCCGCGCATCGGTGGGCTGTCGGCGATCTACACCTTCGACAAGTCCCGGGTGAAGGGCGCGATGGCGCGCTTCCTGGTCGCCGGCCAGCGCGCCCAGTTCGCCGGCTTCAACATGGACAACCTGGTCCGCGGCCGGAACATGGCCGTCCTCGGCGGGCAGTGCAGCCTCTTCAGCGTCCGCGCCCTCGAGACGGTCATGTACCGCAACCACCAGGCCGCACCCTGGGTGCGCGACTCGGAGGTCGAGGACTCCAAGCTGTCGCTGCAGATCAAGGACGCCGGCTTCAGCACCAAGATCAGCGCGCACGCCCGGGCGTTCGTCGGGCCGATGACCACGCTGCGGGCGCTGCACGGCCAGCAGGTGAAGTGGAACTTCGGTGGCATCGACCTGCTGTGGCCCGGTCAGCGGGGCGACACCAAGGGGCAGCCGCTGCACCCGAACCTGCGGCTGCGCTGGTACGAGAACGTCTCGATGGTGTTCAACATCGGCACCCGCATGTCGTTCCTGCTGCTGCTCGCGGCGGCGCTGTCGATCGACGCGTTCGTGTTCAACCCGGTGTGGCTGATCCCGCCGATCGTCGCAACCTTGCTGAACCTGCGGATCGCCGCTTCCATGCACGACAAGAGCGCCTCGGACATCTTCTACGCGCTGCTGTTCGCCCCCGCCGAGCTGTACATGTGGATCCGCATGGGCCACTTCATGAGCGCGTGGGTGCAGTTCTTCGCCCGCGTGGAGAAGGACAACTGGGCCGCCCAGGCCGCCGCCGAGCGCGGCCGCGGATCCGCTTACGTGATGCCGGCGCTGTGCGCGGCGGCCACGTTCGCCGTCCTGATCTTCGCCTGGAGCCAGCAGACCATCGCCGTCCAGTCGGCGATCCTCTCGATCGGCTGGCCCGTCCTCTACCTGGTGACGGTCCTGCAGACGCTGTTCATGCTGAAGAAGCTGGTCCGCCGCCAGCGGGGCTTCTCGGTCTGAGGGAGCGCCCCGTCCCCGCGCGGGCAGCGCGTCGGGACGGGGCCTCCGCTCACACCAGGCGGTTGGTCCAGAACAGGCTGAGGACGGCGCCGAGCAGCACGACCAGCACGCCGGCCCGCACGAACCAGGGGCTGATGTCCTTGGGCTCGGTGGTGTAGCCGATCTGGCTGCCCAGGTCGCTGTAGACCTCCTCCAGCTCCTCGACGCTGGCGGCCTCGCTGAAGCTGCCGCCCGTCTCGTCGGCGATCCGCTCCAGCGCCGCCCGGTCCACCGGCACCGGCACCCGCTCGCCGTCGATGTCGAGGGTGCCGTAGTCGGTGCCGAAGGCGATCGTGGAGACGGGCACCCCCGCGGCGCGGGCCGCCTCGATGGCCTGCGAGTCGTCGCGGCCGACGGTGGTGGTGCCGTCGGACAGCAGCACGATGCGCGCCGGTGGGGGTTCCTCGCCGCTGGTCTCCAGGGACGCCTGGAAGTTCTGGATCGCCGCCAGCGAGGTGAAGATCGCCTCGCCGATGGCCGTGGCCTCGGCGAGCTCCAGGTTCTCGATGGCGATGGCCACCTGCCCCCGATCGGTGGTGGGCGGCACCACCGTCGTCGCGGTGCCGGCGAAGGTCACCAGACCCAGGTTGATCCGCTCGGGCAGCACGTCGACGAACTCGGTGGCGGCCCGCTGCATCGCCCGGAACCGCGTCGGCTCGACGTCCTCCGCCTCCATGGACAGGGAGACGTCGACGGCCATGATCACGGTCGCCCGCTCCCGTGGCACCTGCACCTCGGTGCTCGGCACCGCGAGGGAGACGACGAGGGTCGCCAGGCCCAGGGCGACCAGCCCGAACGCCAGGTGCCGCTTCCAGCCGGGCCGCTTCGGGACCAGCGAACTCAGCAGCGAGACGTTGGTGAAACGGGCCGCGTACGCCTTGCGCCGCAGCTGCAGCACCACGTAGACCGCCACCAGCGCGGCGACCACGAGCAGGGCCAGCAGCCACCACGGTGACTGGAAGGTCATCGGGAGGCCCCTCCGCTGCCGGCACGCCGGCGGTCGGCGACGAAGCGGACGACGTCCATGAGCCAGTCACGGTCGGTCCGCAGTTGCAGGTGGCCGGCCCCGGCCCGGCGCAGCGCCGCGGCCACGCCGGCCCGTTGGGCGGCGGCGCCCTCGGCGTACCGGGCGCGGAACTCGGCGTCGCCGGTCGGCACCTCGAGGGTCTGACCGGTCTCGGGGTCCACGACGGTGAGCAGCCCCACGTCGGGCAGCTCCAGCTCGCGCGGGTCGAGGACCTCCACGGCCAGCAGGTCGTGCCGGGTGCCCAGCGCCCGCAGCGGGCGCTCCCAGTCGCTGTCGCCCAGGAAGTCGGAGATCACCACGACCAGGCCCCGCCGGCGCGGCGGGCGGCGCAGCGTCTCCAGCGCCACGGCCAGGTCGCCGCGGCGGCCGCTGCCCGCCCGCGGCGTGGCCACCACCGAGCGGAGCAGCCGCTCGGCAGCCAGCCGGCCCGGCATCGCCGGGTACCGGTCCACCCGCTCCCCCGTGGTGACGACCGCGCCCAGCCGGTTGCCGCCGTGCACCGTGAGGTGCCCGACCGCGGCCAGCCCGGCGATCGCGAGGTCGCGCTTCTGGCAGTTCGCGGTGCCGAAGTCCAGGCTGGCCGAGAGGTCGACCACCGCCCAGGTCTCCAGCTCGCGGTCGGCGATCGTCTCCCGGACGTGCGCCACCTGGGTGCGGGCGGTCACCGGCCAGTCCATGCGGCGCACGTCGTCGCCGGGGTGGTAGGTCCGGGAGTCACCGGCCTCGCTGCCCGAACCGGGGACCAGCCCCAGGTGGTCGCCCTGCAGCAGGCCGTCGAGCCGGCGGCGCACGGTGAGCTCCAGCCGGCGCAGCAGCACGTCGGCCGGCCCGTCGGTGAAGCGCGGCGGCGCCCCGTCGTCCCCGCTTCCCGAGCCGGGCGCCGCCGGGTGCAGCAGCAGCCCCGGGTGCTCGGGCGCGACCGACGGCGGCTCCTCCCGGCGACGGCGGCCGATCACGTCCGCTGCGACCCGGGTGTGGCGCCGTTGCCGCCGTGCTGCGGCGCGGCCGCACCTCCGTGATCACCGTGCGGCTGCTGACCGGGCCCCTGGGGCCCTGGGCCGTACTGCGGCCCGCCCGGCGCCTGCGGGCCGTGCTGACCCCACGGCGCCCCCTGCGGCATGCCCTGCGGTGGCCCGAAGAACGGCCCGCCCGGGCCCGGCGGCACCGACGGCCCGCCCGGCGCACCCGGTCCGCCACCCGAGGCGCCCTGCCGGGGCGCCACCTGCGGCAGCGGGACCGTCTGCACGATCCGCTTGACGATGTGGTCGGCCGGCACGCCGTCGGCCAGCGCGTCGTAGGACAGCACCAGGCGGTGGCGGAGGACGTCGGCGGTGACGTCGAGGACGTCCTGCGGGAGCACGTAGTCCCGGCCGCGCACCAGCGCCAGGGCCCGGCTGGCCGCGATGAGCCCGAGCGAGGCGCGCGGGCTCGCGCCGTAGGACACCCACGTGGCGACGTCGTCCATGCCGTGCTCCCGCGGCGACCGGGTCGCCACCACCAGGCGGACGACGTAGTCGACGAGGGCGTGGTGCACGAACACCTCGGAGGCCGTGCGCTGGAGCCGGCGCAGCTCGTCGGGGCCGAGCACCGTCTCCGGCACCGGGGGCCGGGAGCCCATCCGGTAGATGATCTCGCGCTCCTCCTCGGTGCTGGGGTAGTCCACCAGCACCTTCATGAGGAACCGGTCGCGCTGCGCCTCGGGCAGCGGGTAGACGCCCTCGGACTCGATCGGGTTCTGGGTCGCCAGCACCAGGAACGGGTCGGGCAGCGGGTGGGTGACCCCGCCGATGGAGACCTGCCGCTCGGCCATGACCTCCAGCAGCGCCGACTGCACCTTCGCCGGCGCCCGGTTGATCTCGTCGGTGAGCAGGAAGTTGGCGAACACCGGGCCGAGCTCGGTGTCGAACGTGTCCTGGCCGGCCTTGTAGATGCGCGTGCCGATGATGTCGGCCGGCACCAGGTCGGGGGTGAACTGCAGGCGGGAGAAGGTGCCGCCCACGACGGTCGCCAGCGTCTCGACGGCGAGGGTCTTGGCGACGCCGGGCACGCCCTCGAGCAGCACGTGCCCCCGCGCCAGCAGCGCGACCAGCATCCGCTCCACCAGCCGGTCCTGCCCGACGATGACGCGCTTGATCTCGAACAGCACCCGCTCCAGGCGGGCGGCGTCGACCGACGGCGGCACCGGCGCCTGCGGGGAGGTGGGCAGGCTCTCGGTCGGTGTGCTGGCAGCGCTGGACACGTGGCTCCCTGGTCGGCCGGGCCGCGACCACCCGACTCGGGCAGGCCGTCGACGGGGCGCGGTGTCGTCCCGGCCCCCGCCCAGTGTCCTACACCGGCGGGGCGGGCCGCCGGAACGCCGACAGCCGCCCACGGGCCGCTGTCGCACCGCCGCAGGCGGGGCGCGCAACTCCCTGCCCGGCGACCGCGCGGACTGCTAGCCTGACCGTGCGTCGGGCAGCTCCCCCCGTGGCTGCCCGACGCCTTTCTCTGTCTCGTGCCCGGTCCCTCTCTGTCTCGTGCCCGGTCCCCGCCGGCGGCGGCTCAGGCGCTCGGTCGCACCGCGCCGAAGTACGTGCTGCTCGAGGTGCGTGCTGCCGCGATGGTCACGTGCTTCCCGCGGTCCGGCGCCTCGATCACCTGCCCGCCGCCGATGTAGATCGCCACGTGGGTGATCGACATGTAGTCGCTCCGGTCCCCGCCCCAGAAGAGCAGGTCACCAGGCTGCAGATCGGCGAGCGCCACCTGCTTGGTGCGGTTGAGCCACCACTGGTCCCGGCTGGTCCCGCCGATGGCGATGCCGGCCCGGGCGTAGGCGTACTGGGTGAGGCCGGAGCAGTCGAAGCCGAAGATCGCGGTGTCCGGCGCGATC
Organism: Blastococcus sp. SYSU DS0753; assembly: GCF_054051175.1. NCBI lineage: Bacteria > Bacillati > Actinomycetota > Actinomycetes > Geodermatophilales > Geodermatophilaceae > Blastococcus > Blastococcus sp. SYSU DS0753. Next base: position 20,508 of record NZ_JBJHAT010000007.1, read on the forward strand.
CCGTTGCTCGGGCCGTTGCTCCCGCCGCCACCCCACGAGTAGGGCACACCGAGCTGGGAACGCGCGGCGGCGATGGCCACCGCGGCCGCCGACGCCGACGGGGCACCGGCCGAGCCGCCCGGGGAGCGAACGGGCGACGGGCCGGACGGCGCGGGGGTGGCCACCGGCGGCGTGGGGGTGGCCACCGGCGGGGCGTGGGTGGCCCGCGGCGCCGGCGCGGGGGCGCGAGCGGCGGAGTCCTGCGCGGTGGCCTCCCTCGCGGAGGCGGCCTGCGCTGCGGCCCGGGCCCCCTCCAGGCCGTAGAGCACCTGCTGCGCCTGCTGGAGCTCGGCCTGGAGCTGGTCCTCCTGGGCGTCCAGCGCGTCGGCCTGGCGGCGGGCCGACACCTCCTGGGACTGCGCGCTCGCCAGCAGGTCGGCCGCCTGCTGCTGGACTGCGGCGGCCTGCGCCGCGGTCTCGTCGGCGACCTCGCGGGCGCCCGCCGCCTGCACCTCCAGGACCGTCAGCTCGGCGACGACCTCCGTGCGGTTGGCGCCCGCGGCTTCCAGCAGCGCCGAACGCTCGATGAGCTCCGCCGGACCGCTCGAGCTGAGCAGCGCGGTGATGCCCGGAGAGGTGGAGCCCTGCATGTAGCTGGCCCGCGCGAAGGAGGCGACGTCGTCGCGTCCCTGCTGCAGGTCGGCGGCTGCCCGGGCCGCCGCGGCGGCCGCGGCGTCGGCGGCGTTCCTGGCCGCGTCGTACGCCGCCTGCTTGTCCTCGTAGTCCTGCAGCGCGATCAGCGCCCCCTGGTGGGCGGCCTCGACCTCGGCCCGCGCCTGCGCCAGCTGGGCGCCGATCTCCCCGACCCGGGTGGCGGCATCGGCCTTCGCCCGCTCCGCCGCGCTCAGCTCGGCGGCGCTGGGCGACCGCGGCGCGGCGCCGGCCGACGACGGGGTCAGGCCGATCGCCACGGCGGCGACGAGCAGCGCGACCGCCGCCCGCAGCGCTGTCCGGCCGTTGCCGCGCCCGCCCCTCACGCACGGGGAACCGGTACCACCGTCCCGCACCGTGCCCATCCGCGTCCCGCTGCCCACGACCTGCCTCTTCCCGACGTCCGCGGGACGCCCGGACGGGCGCCCCGTGGAGGCATCGGACGGCACCGCAGCACCGTTGAGGAGGTCTCACCCGCACGGGTGAGAACACCCGAGCGGGTGACGACGGCCCCGCGCTCGGGCCCGCGCGGCGCGGGCCCGAGCGTTGCGCTCAGTTCACCCGGCGCTCGGCACCGGCCCAGAAGTCCTCGCGCAGCTTGAACTTCTGGATCTTGCCGGTTGCGGTGCGGGCCAGCTCGTCGCGGAACTCCACCCGCTTCGGCGCCTTGTACCCCGCGAGCCGGGCCTTGCAGTGGGCGATGATGTCGGCCTCGGTGGCCTGCTCCCCCTCGGCGAGCACCACGATCGCGGTCACCATCTCCCCCCACTTGTCGTCGGGGATCCCGATGACGGCGACCTCGGCCACCGCCGGGTGGCTGAAGACGACGTCCTCCACCTCGATCGAGGAGACGTTCTCCCCGCCGGTGATGATCACGTCCTTCTTGCGGTCGGAGATGATGACGTAGCCCTCGTCGTCGATGCTGCCGCCGTCCCCGGTGTGGAACCAGCCGCCCTCGAGCGCCTCCGCCGAGGCGTCGGGGTTCTCCCAGTAACCGGCCAGCACGGTGTTGCTGCGCGCCAGCACCTCACCGCTGTCGCTCACCGCCATCCGGGTCCCGATCGACGGCACGCCGGCGCGCGACAGCCGCTTGGCCCGCTCCTCGGGGTCCAGCCCGTCGTACTCGGCGCGCGGCCGGTTGATGGTGAGCAGCGGCGCGGTCTCGGTCAGGCCGTAGATCTGGTTGAACTCCCAGCCCAGCTCGGCCTCGACGCGGGCGATCGTCCGCGACGGCGGCGGCGCCCCGGCGACGATGATCCGCACCCGGTCGCGCCCGGGCACCTCGCCGTCCCAGTCGGCGGCGGCCTCCAGGACGGCGTTCCAGACCGCCGGGGCCCCGGCCATGATCGTCACGCCGTGCTGCTCCACCCGGCGCAGGATCTCGGCGCCGTCGACCTTCCGCAGCACCACCTGGCGGGCGCCGACCCCGGCCATGGCGTACGGCAGGCCCCAGCCGTTGCAGTGGAACATCGGCAGGGTGTGCATGTAGACGTCACGGTCGCTGATCTGCATGTGCATGCCGAAGGTGACCGCGTTGACCCAGATGTTGCGGTGGGTCATCTGCACACCCTTGGGGCGGGCGGTGGTGCCGCTGGTGTAGTTGATCGTCGCCGTCGCGTCCTCGTCCGGCTCCGACCACGGCCGCGGCTCGCGGTCGAAGCGCAGCAGCTGCTCGTACTCCTCCCCCGTGCCGAACCGGTGCTCGGCGCGCACCCCCTTGAGCGACGTCTCCAGCTCCGGGTCGACCAGCAGCACCCGCGCACCGGAGTGCCCGACGATGTACTCGACCTCCTCGGGCTGCAGCCGGAAGTTGATCGGCACCGCGACCCGGCCCGACGACGGCACCGCCAGTAGCACCTCGAGCAGGCGGGCGGCGTTGTGGCTGACGATCGCCACCCGCTCCCCTTCGGCGATGCCCAGCCCGTCGAGCCCGGCCTGCAGGGCGCGGCCCCGCCGGGCCACCTCGCGGTAGGAGACCTCGCCCAGCGACGGCGCGGGCTGCGCCGGCTCGTCGACGATGCCGACGCGGTCGCCGTAGACCAGCTCGGCGCGGTCGAGGAAGTCGCGACTGGTGAGGGGCACGCGCATGCCGGCTCCCGGGGTGCAGGGCCGGAGCAGGCCGGCCGGTCCAACGTGGTCCCCGTCACGTTATCGGTCGGCAGGGAGGACGACGAGCGGTCGCCGTCGACGATCAGGCGACCTGATCGTGGAGCGTCCTCCCGCACCGTGCACCGTGAGGGAGGACGCCGTCAGCCGGCCGCGACCAGCCTCGGCATCGCCGTCCCGATCGGCTCGCGGACGACGAGATCGGCGACGTCGTCGTACGGCGTGGGCTCCGCGTTGACCACCACCACGCGGGCCCCGTGCCGCACGGCGACGTCGACCAGCCCCGCCGCCGGGTGCACCTGCAGCGAGGTCCCGACCGCGAGGAACACGTCGCAGTCACCGGCGGCCGCCACCGCGGCGTCGACCACCGCCGGCTCCAGCAGCTGCCCGAAGCTGATCGTCGCGGACTTCAGGATGCCGCCGCACGATCGGCAGGGCGGATCGGGCTCCCCCGCGGCCACCCGGTCCAGCGCCTCCTGCATCGTCGTGCGTTCGCGGCAGCCCAGGCACTCGACCTCGTGGACGGTGCCGTGGATCTCCACCACCCGGGCCGGGTCCGAGCCCGCCGCCTGGTGCAGCCCGTCGACGTTCTGGGTGACCAGGGTGCGCAACCGGCCCTGCCGCTCGAGGTCGACCAGCGCGGCGTGCCCGGCGTTGGGGCGCACGTCGAGCGCGCCCATGTCCCGCCGCATCAGCCAGGCCCGGCGCCGGATGTCGGGATCGGCCACGTAGTACGACAGCGTCACCAGCTTCTCCGCGTCCGGATCGCGCGTCCAGACGCCGTTCGGGCCCCGGTAGTCGGGGATGCCGCTGTCGGTGGAGATGCCCGCGCCGGTGAGGACGGTGATCCGGGAGGCGGCGGTCAGCCAGCCGGGCAGGGGTTCGGGGACGACGTCGGTCACGCCCGCAACGGTAGGGCCGCACGACCGGCGCCCGCGCGCACCAGCCGCCCGGCCGGGGGCGCCAGCAGCACGACGGCGCAGGCGTAGGCGGCCCCGAGGAGCGTGTCGACGACGTAGTGCTCCCCGGACCACACCAGGACCACCGGCATGAGCACGGCGTAGGCCACCAGGCCGGCCCGCTGCCAGGCGTGCCGGGCCGAGGACATCAGCACGACGCACATGAGGACGGCGAAGGCGGTGTGCAACGAGGGGACCGCGGCGACGAGGTTGACCTGCCCCTGGCCGGTGTCCAGCAGCACCCCGGCGCGGGGCAACCCGAGGACGGCCCAGCCGGCGCTGCTGATCCGCTCGACCGGCTCGATCACCCCCTGCTTGGCGGCCAGCCAGGGCGGGGCGGCCGGGTAGAGGACGTAGGTCACGAGCCCGGCGAGGGACAGCGCCACGACCAGGCGGGCGCAGCGCACCCAGCGCTCGCGGTCGCGCAGCCACAGCACCGCCAGGACCACGGGGGTGAGGACGAAGTGGCTGCTGTAGACCAGCGTCGCCAGGGCCTTCCACCAGTCGGCCTGCACGTGCTCCTGCAGCCACACGGTGGGCAGCACCCCGCCGGTCAGCCACCGGTCCGCGTCGGCCACCTCACGGACGTGCACCGGCATGCCGAGCCCGTCGGCCAGCCCCCGGGTCGCGTCGTACGCCAGCAGCACCGCAACCAGCGGCAGCCAGTCCACCAGCAGCCGCACCAGGCGGCGCCAGCCCTGGGTGACCGAGGTGACGGCCAGCCCGGCCAGCACCCAGCCCAGGAGGACCACGCGGTCGGTGGGCAGGCCGCGCACGGCGCAGGTGAGCACGAACGCCAGCAGCAGGCCCGCCCAGAGAACGGCGGCGACCAGGCGGGCGCGGCCCGAGGCCCCGGCGACCGCGGTCGTCGGCACCGCTGTCGGGGCCGCCGCGAGGGCGGGTGCTGCTGGGTCGACCGCGGTCATGGCGCGGCACGCTAATCGCGCGGACCGGCCGGGAGCAGGCGGCCGCGAACGGCACGCCGTCCGCCCGGGTTCGGTGGGGCCGCTGCGGCGGTAGCGGCGGGAGGGACGCAGTCGCGGCCCGTTCCCCCAGCAGCGGCCGCCGGTGTTTCGCCGACCGTGACGCGGGTCACGGGGTGAGGGAAGGGTCGCCTGACTCGGTGGTCCCGGCTACGAACTGGGATGATCGGGGGTGGTCAACGAAGCGCGATGAACCACGAGGGGTAGGCGCAGAGCAGTGGCAGCCAGCAAGGACAGCTTCGGAGCCCGGGCGACGCTCGACGTCGACGGCACCGAGTACGACATCTACCGGCTCGACGCGGTGGAGGGCGCGGAGAAGCTGCCCTTCAGCCTGAAGATCCTTCTCGAGAACCTGCTGCGCACCGAGGACGGCGCGGACATCACCGCCGACCACATCCGGGCGATCGCCAACTGGGACCCGTCGGCCGAGCCCGACCAGGAGATCCAGTTCACCCCGGCCCGCGTGGTCATGCAGGACTTCACCGGTGTCCCCTGCATCGTCGACCTCGCCACCATGCGCGAGGCGATGGCGGAGCTGGGCGGCGACCCGCAGAAGATCAACCCGCTCGCCCCGGCCGAGCTGGTCATCGACCACTCGGTGATCGCCGACATCTTCGGCACCGAGGACTCGTTCCAGCGCAACGTCGAGATCGAGTACGAGCGCAACGGCGAGCGCTACCAGTTCCTGCGCTGGGGCCAGGGCGCCTTCAGCGACTTCAAGGTCGTCCCCCCGGGCACCGGCATCGTCCACCAGGTCAACATCGAGCACCTGGCCCGGGTCGTCTTCCCGCGCCCCGAGGGCGACCGCGTCATCGCCTACCCCGACACTTGCGTCGGCACCGACTCGCACACCACGATGGTCAACGGCCTGGGCGTGCTGGGCTGGGGCGTCGGCGGCATCGAGGCCGAGGCCGCGATGCTCGGCCAGCCGGTTTCGATGCTCATCCCGCGCGTGGTCGGCTTCAAGCTCTCCGGCCAGCTCCCGGACGGCGCCACCGCCACCGACCTCGTGCTCACCATCACCGAGATGCTGCGTGAGCACGGTGTGGTCGGGAAGTTCGTCGAGTTCTACGGGGAGGGCGTCTCGGCGGTGCCGCTGGCCAACCGCGCCACGATCGGCAACATGAGCCCGGAGTTCGGCTCCACCGCGGCGATGTTCCCCATCGACCAGGAGACCATCACCTACCTGAAGCTGACCGGCCGCTCCGAGGAGCAGGTCAAGCTCGTCGAGGCCTACGCCAAGGAGCAGGGCCTCTGGCACGACCCGTCGCGCGAGCCGGCCTTCTCCGAGTACCTCGAGCTGGACCTCGCCACCGTCGTCCCGTCGATCGCCGGGCCCAAGCGCCCGCAGGACCGGGTGGCGATCACCGAGGCGAAGCCGGCGTTCCGCACGTCGCTGGCCGACTACGTGGCCGACGACGAGACGGGCGGCGAGGACCGCAAGCCCGGCGTTCCCGGTCACGAGCAGCCTTACGGCGTCGAGTCGGCGGCCGACGAGGCCTCGGCCGAGTCCTTCCCGGCCTCCGACCCGGTCAGCCCGTTCGCGCACGGCAACGGGGAGGCCGGCAAGCCGAACCACCAGGTCATCCCCGACCGCGTCCCGGACCGCCCGTCCAAGCCCACCCGGGTGGTCATGGAGGACGGCACGGAGACCTACGTCGACCACGGGCACGTCGTGATCGCCGCGATCACCTCGTGCACCAACACCTCCAACCCACAGGTGATGATCGGCGCCGCGCTGCTGGCGAAGAACGCCGTCGAGCGCGGGCTGACCAGCAAGCCGTGGGTGAAGACGACGCTGGCCCCCGGGTCCAAGGTCGTCATGGACTACTACGAGAAGGCCGAGCTCACCCCGTACCTGGAGAAGCTGGGCTTCTACCTGGTCGGCTACGGCTGCACGACCTGCATCGGCAACTCCGGCCCGCTCCCGGAGCCGGTGAGCCAGGCGGTCAACGAGGCCGACCTCGCCGTGGTCTCGGTGCTCTCGGGCAACCGGAACTTCGAGGGCCGGATCAACCCCGACGTCAAGATGAACTACCTGGCCTCGCCGCCGCTGGTCATCGCCTACGCCCTGGCCGGCTCCATGGACGTCGACCTGAACAACGACCCCCTGGGCACCGACGCCGACGGCAACGACGTCTTCCTGCGCGACATCTGGCCCTCCCCGCAGGAGGTCCAGCGGGTCATCGACCACGCGGTGTCCGCCGAGCAGTTCGGCCGCAGCTACGAGGACGTGTTCGCCGGCACCGAGCAGTGGCAGAACCTGCCCACCCCGACCGGCGACACCTTCGAGTGGGCCGAGGACAGCACCTACGTCCGGCGTCCTCCGTACTTCGACGGCATGCCGGCCGAGCCCGCCCCGGTCGAGGACATCGCCGGCGCGCGCACCCTGGCGGTGCTCGGTGACTCGGTGACCACCGACCACATCTCGCCGGCCGGTTCGATCAAGGCCGACTCCCCCGCCGGGAAGTACCTGCGCGAGCACGGTGTGGACCGCCGCGACTTCAACTCCTACGGCTCGCGCCGCGGGAACCACGAGGTGATGATCCGCGGCACGTTCGCCAACATCCGGCTGCGCAACCAGCTGGTGCCGGGCACCGAGGGTGGCGTCACCAAGAACCACCTGACCGGCGAGACGACGACGATCTACGACGCCTCCCGCGCCTACATCGACGCCGGCATCCCGCTGGTCGTGCTGGCCGGCAAGGAGTACGGCTCGGGCTCGTCGCGCGACTGGGCCGCCAAGGGCACCGCGCTGCTCGGCGTCAAGGCCGTCATCGCCGAGAGCTACGAGCGCATCCACCGCTCGAACCTCATCGGCATGGGCGTGCTGCCGCTGCAGTTCCCCGAGGGCCAGAACCGCGAGTCACTCGGCCTGACCGGCGACGAGGAGTTCACCATCACCGGGATCACCGCCCTCAACGACGGCGAGATCCCGCGCACGGTGAAGGTGAAGGCGGGGGACGTGGAGTTCGACGCCCGCGTCCGCATCGACACCCCCGGCGAGGCGAACTACTACCGCAACGGCGGGATCATGCAGTACGTCCTGCGGTCGCTGCGGGGCTCTGCCGCCTGATGGACCTGGGCCTGGGCGGTCGCGGATACCTGCTCACCGGCGCGAGCCGGGGGCTGGGGTTCGCGACCGCCCGGGCCCTCGTCGACGACGGGGCCCGGGTGCTGGTCAGCTCCCGCTCCGCCGACTCCGTGGACGCCGCCGTCTCCGCCCTGGGGACGGCGGCATCCGGCGTCCCGGCCGACCTCGCCGACCCGGACACCGCCGAGCACCTCGTCTCCTCGGCGCTCGAGCGGCTGGGGCGGGTCGACGGCGCGCTGATCTCCGTCGGCGGGCCGGCCCGGGGGCAGGTGCTGGAGACGACGGAGGCCGACTGGCGGGCCGGGGTGGAGAACGTCCTCCTCGGTCCGCTGCGGCTGGTCAGGGCGCTGGTCCCGCACCTGGCCGAGGGGGCGTGCATCGGGTTCGTCCTCTCCACGTCGGTCCGGCAGCCGATCGGCCACCTGGCCATCTCGAACGGCCTGCGCCCGGGTCTGGCCATGACGGCCAAGGCGCTGGCCGACGAACTCGGGCCGAAGGGGATCCGCGTGGTCGGGCTGATGCCGGGGACCATCGCCACCGACCGGATCACCGAGATCGAAGCGGCATCCCCGGATCCCGCCGCCATGCGGGCCCGGACCGAGGCCTCGATCCCCCTCCGCCGGGTCGGGCGACCGGAGGAGTTCGGCCGGGTGGCGGCGTTCGCCCTCTCCCCCGCCGCCTCCTACCTGACCGGGACGATGATCGCCGTCGACGGCGGCGTCACCCGCGCGCTGTGATCGCACCCGACCACCGCACATGTGTGCTCATCGGGCCATCCCCGGTCCGGACACCCCGATGAGCGCACAGTCGCAGGTGCCCGTCCTGGTGGCCTGCGCCCACGGCACCCGCAACCCCACCGGCCGCCGGCTGATCGCCGAGCTGGCGCTGGCCGCGCGCCGGCTTCGTCCCGGCCTGGTCACCACCGCGGCGTTCGTCGACGTGCAGCCCCCGACGGTCGTGGACGTGGTCGCCGAGCTGGCGGCCGCCGGTCGCCCCGCCGTCGTCGTCCCGCTGCTGCTCTCCGGCGGCTATCACGTGCACGTCGACATCGCCGGCGCCGTCGCCGCCGCGGAGTCGGCCGTCGCCGCCCGGCCGCTGGGGCCCGACCCCCGGCTGGCCGAGGTGCTGCTCGCCCGGCTGGTCGAGTCGGGCGCCGACCCGGCCGACCCGTCGACCGCGGTCGTCCTGGCCGCCGCCGGGTCCAGCGACTCCCGGTCGGTGGCCGACGTCGAGCGCACGGCCGCCCTCCTCCAGGCGTCGTGGGCCGGGCCAGTGACGACCGGCTACGGCTCCGCCGCGCAGCCACCGGTCCCCGACGCGGTGGCCGGCGCCCGGAAGGCCGGGGCGGAGCAGGTGGTCATCGCCTCCTACCTCCTCGCGCCGGGCCACTTCCACGACAAGCTGGCCGGGGCCGGCGCGGACGCGATCACGGCGCCCCTCCTGCCCGACGACCGCATCGCCGCCGTGCTCCTCGACCGCTACGACGCGGCGCTCCCGGACGGGCCCGGCCGGCCGATAGCCTGACGCCGGTGACGTCGCTGATCATTCTCGCCCTGTACCTGGTCGTCGTCGGCCTGTTCCTCCTGGCGATCTACGTGGTGGTGAACCGTGCGGTGCTGCACGCCCTCCGCACCCACGCCGACGAGCAGCGCGCGACCACCGGACCGAGCCCCGCCGGCCCGGGCGACTGAGCCCCGGCGTCTCCCCGTCTCCGGCTCAGGCCTGCCAGCCGAGGAACTGGTCACCGGCGACCACCGCCAGGACGAGCAGCGCCGCAGCCCCCACCGGCACGAGCGGTGTCCACCAGGATCGGGTGGTTGCGAGCCGGGCCAGCAGCACCGCGGGCAGCAGCCAGAGCACCCACAGCGGGAGCAGCGCGTACCTCGGGACGACCAGCCCGCTCGCCAGGTAGAAGTAGCCGACGACCACGTGGGCGGCGCCGGCCACCGCGGCCAGGAGGAGCGGCCCGGGGTCGCGTGGGGTCCCGGCCGGAACGACGGCAGTATGCCCCGCCGGGAGCCCCCTCCTCAGAAGTTGCCGCGGCGCTCCTGCTCCCGCTCGATCGCCTCGAAGAGCGCCTTGAAGTTGCCCTTCCCGAAGCCCAGCGAGCCGTGCCGCTCGATGAGCTCGAAGAAGACCGTGGGCCGGTCACCGGTCGGCTTGGTGAAGATCTGCAGCAGGTAGCCGTCCTCGTCGCGGTCCACCAGGATGCCGCGCCGCTGCAGCTCCTCGATCGGCACCCGCACCGTCCCGATCCGCGCACGGAGCTCCGGATCCTCGTAGTAGGAGTCCGGCGTGGCCAGGAACTCCACACCCTCGGCGGTCATCGCGTCGACCGTGGCCAGGATGTCGTTGGTCGCCAGGGCGACGTGCTGCGCGCCAGGGCCCCGGTAGAACTCCAGGTACTCGTCGATCTGCGACTTCTTCCTCGCGATCGCCGGCTCGTTGAGCGGGAACTTGACCCGGTGGTTGCCGTTGGCGACCACCTTGCTCATCAGCGCGGAGTAGTCGGTCGCGATGTCGTCGCCGATGAACTCGGCCATGTTCGTGAACCCCATGACCCGGTTGTAGAAGTCCACCCACTGGTCCATCGCCCCGAGCTCGACGTTGCCGACGACGTGGTCGACGGCCTGGAACAGCCGCTTCGGCGCTCCGGGGCGCTTCACGAAGGACGACGTCCGCGCCACGTAACCGGGCAGGTAGGCCCCGGCGTAGCGGGACCGGTCGACCAGAGTGTGCCGGGTGTCGCCATAGGCCGCGAGGGACGCCAGGCGCACGGTGCCGTGCTCGTCGCTCACGTCGTGCGGCTCCTCGAGCACCGTGGCGCCCTGGGCCCGGGCGTGCGCGATGCAGCGGTCGACGTCGGGGACGGCGAGGGCGATGTCGACGATGCCGTCGCCGTGCAGACGGTGGTGGTCGGCCAGCGGGCTCGCCGGGTCGTAGGCCCCCTGGACGACGAACCGCGCGGCCCCCGAGGTGAGCACGAAGGCGTGGTGGTCCCGGTTCCCCGTCTCGGGGCCGGAGTAGGCGACCAGCTGCATGCCGAACGCCGACTGGAAGAAGTGCGCCGTCTGCACGGCGTTGCCCACGACCCACACCAGCCCGTCCCAGCCGGTGACCGGGAAGGGATCCCCGGAGGGGTCGTACTCCACCAGGCCGACCAGCTGCTGCAGCTGCGGCAGGTCCAGGCCTGCGAGCCGTTCCTCGTCGTTGAGCACCTGCTCGAGCGTCATCGCGCCTCCTCCTCGTCCGTTCGCGTGTCCCGTGTCCCGTGTCACACCACACCGACCCGGCCCTGCTGCGCAAGCAAGCACCCTGCGACTGCGCTGGCTGCTCGCTCGGACTGGCTCTGGGCACCTCCGGCTGTGCAGACTGCACAGCTGATGACGTGAAGGAGGCACGATGAGCCGGCCCCGTGAACTGGACACCCTCGACGTCGCGCTGCTGGAGGCGCTGCACGACCACCCGCGCGCCGGGCTGCTGGAGATCGCCCGGGTCGTCGGCGTCGCGCGCGCCACGGCCACGGCGCGGTTACAGCGACTGGAAGCATCGGGGGTGGTCACCGGTTTCGGCCCGGACGTGGACGTGGCCGCCGCCGGGTTCGGCGTGCAGGCCTTCGTGACCCTCGAGATCGCACAGGGGGCGCTCGACGCGGTGCACCGGGACCTCGAGGCGATCCCCGGGATCCTCGAGGCCCACGCCACCACCGGCAGCGGCGACGTGATCTGCCGCGTGGCCGCCGCCTCCCACGAGGCGCTGCAGGAGATCCTGGTGCAGCTGAACCGCTCGGCCTCGGTCGTCCGGTCGACGAGCGTGGTGGCGCTGACCTGCCTGGTGCCCTGGCGCACCCTGCCGCTGCTGCGCTCCGAGGCGGCGCCCGGGTCGGGGCGCTCGCCCAGCTACCGAGAGCCGGCCCGCGGCTGACCTACTGTGGGGCCGATGGACGGCGACGAACGGAGCGATGCGCCACCCGGGGCCGATTCCACCCCCGCACCTCCCACTTCTGCCGCGGACGAGGCCCGCGCCGAGGACGGCGCGGGTGCCGAGGACGAGGTCGGCGCCGAGCGCCGGACCGGACCCGAGGACCGGGCCGGCGCCCAGGCCGGAGATCGCGTCGAGGACGGAGCGGGGGCCGGGGACAGCCCGGCACCGGAGGGTCGTCCCGACGACGCGGCACCGCCCACCCCCGACGACGCGACCCCGCCGACCGGCGACGCCGGGGCGCGTTCCGGATCCACCTCAACCTCTACTGGAGATTCACCCCCGACGCGCTCGTGGAGCCGACCGGTCGCCGTGGCGACCACCGCTGCCCTCGCCGTCGCACTCGGCTTCGCGCTCACCGTCCAGATCCGCAGCACGGCGGAGCCCGGCGACCAGGACGTGCGCCGGGAGGCCGACCTCGTGGTGATCCTGGACGAGCTCGGCGCCCGGGAGGCGACGCTGCGCCAGCAGATCGCAGAGACGCGGCAGACCCTCGAGGACCTGGGCAGCGGGCAGGAGGAGTCCGGCAGCGCACTGGCGGAGGCGCGGTCACGGGCGGAGGCCATCGGCATCCTGGCGGGCACGCTCCCGGCGCGCGGCCCCGGGGTGCGGCTGACCATCCAGGACCCCGGCGGCGCGGTCCCGACCTCGGTGATCCTCGGCGCCATCCAGGAGCTCCGCGGCGCCGGGGCGGAGGTGCTGCAGGTCGACGACGTGCGGGTCGTCGCGTCCAGCGCGGTGACCGGCTCCCCCGGCGCCCTGCGCATCGACGGGCAGCCGCTGACCGCCCCCTACGACTTCCTCGCGATCGGCCCGCCGGCCGCGATGGACGTCGCCCTCTCGGTGTCCGGCGGGGTGATCGCCGACGTCGCCCGCGCGGGCGGCAAGGCGCGGGTGGACCAGGAGGATCTCGTCTCCGTGGACGCCACCGTCGACTGACCCGCGGTCACTGCGGGATGAGCAGGCCCCGCAGTTCGTCGGTCAGCGCCTCCCGCGCCTCGGGGTGCTGAGGCCACGCCGCCGGGGTGACCTGGAACAGCGAGATGCGCCAGCGGCCGCGCCCGTCGTCGACGGCGATCATGGTGTGGACGGCGTTCAGCTCCGGATCGAGGTCGCCGGCACCCGCGGGGATCATGCCCGCGTGGGCGGTCAGCATCGCCACGCCCTCCCCGACCGGGCGGACCGAGCGGACGACCGCCACGTAGGCGGGCGTCTGCTGCGAGGTGAACACCTGCCGCAGGTCTGCCGCGATCGACAGCCGGCCCCGGTGGTGGCTGCCGTCGAACCCGATGATGTCGCCGTCGTCGGCGAACCCGGCCGCCACCGCCGCGCCGCTGCGCCGGTTCCAGCCGTCGATGAACTCCGCGTAGAGCGCCTGGATCTGAGCGTCCTGCGGGTGCGCTGCGGTCACGTCTCCTCCTCGCTGGCGTTCGTCGGCACGTCCCGACGCCTGCTGTGGTTCCGCGTGGCCGCGCCAGCCCGGCCACGTGTCCCGGGCTGCGGCCGCCTGGGACAGGAGTGACGCTAGTGGTCCGGGAGCCACTCCCGTTCGACGCTCGCCGCAGTGACCCGCCGTCAGATCGACCACCACCGGCACGCGCCCGAGCGCCTGCCACAGGGCGTGCACGAGCATGCGCGCAGAGCGATCGATCGCACCCGGATCCGGTCACCCGACGACGACGGACCGCGGCTCCTGTTGCGCGAACTGGGTGCGGTGCAGGTCGGCGTACCGGCCGTCGCGCGCCAGCAGCTCCTGGTGCGTGCCCGCCTCCACGATCCGACCCTCGTCGACGACGAGGATCTGGTCGGCGCTGCGGATCGTCGACAGCCGGTGCGCGATGACCAGCGACGTCCGGCCGGCCAGCGCGGTGTCGAGGGCGTGCTGCACCGCGGCCTCGGACTCGCTGTCCAGGTGTGCGGTCGCCTCGTCGAGGATCACGATGCCGGGCGCCTTCAGCAGCACGCGGGCGATGGCCAGCCGCTGCTTCTCCCCGCCCGAGAGGCGGTAGCCGCGGTCACCGACCACCGTCTCCAGCCCTTGGGGCAGCGAGCGCACCAGGTCGGCGATGCGGGCCCCGGTGAGCGCCTCCCACAGCTGCTCGTCGGTGGCCTCCGGCCGGGCGTAGCGCAGGTTGGCGCCGATGGTGTCGTGGAACAGGTGCGCGTCCTGGCTGACGACGCCGATCGCGTCGCGCAGGGAGGAGAGCGTCGCCCGCCGCACGTCCACGCCGCCGACGCGGACGGTGCCACCGGTCGCGTCGTACAGCCGCGGGACGAGGTGGGCGATCGTCGACTTCCCGGCCCCCGAGTGGCCGACCAGGGCGACCAGCTGGCCGGGGGCGACCCGGAAGGAGACGTCGTGGAGGACGTCGACCGGCCCCCCGTGCTCGGGCAGCGACACCTCCTCCAGCGACGGCAGCGAGACGTCGGCGCCGGCCGGGTAGCTGAAGGAGACGTGCTCGAACTCGATGGAGCGGTCCTCGGCCGGCACGGGCACGGCGTCGGACGCCTCGCGGATCATCGGCGGGAGGTCGAGCACCTCGAAGACCCGGTCGAAGCTGACCATCGCGCTCATCACGTCGACCCGGACGTTGGCCAGCGCCGTCAGCGGCCCGTAGAGCCGGGACAGCAGCAGCGCCAGGGCGACGACCGCGCCGGGGCTCAGCGAGCCGGTGAACGCCAGCCAGCCGCCGAGGCCGTACACCAGCGCGGTCGCCAGGGCCGCCACGAGCGTCAGCGCGGTGAAGAAGGTGCGCCCGTACATGGCCGACAGGACGCCGATGTCGCGGACCCGGGCGGCCCGCCCGCGGAACGACTCGGCCTCGGCGGCGGGCCGGCCGAAGAGCTTCACCAGGAGCGCGCCGGCGACGTTGAAGCGCTCGGTCATCGTGGCGTTCATCGAGGCGTTGAGCGCGTAGGACTCCCGGGTGATCTCCTGCAGCCGGCGGCCGATGCGGCGCGCGGGCAGGACGAACAGCGGCACCAGCGCCAGCGACAGCAGCGTGATCTGCCACGAGAGCGTCAGCATGACGCCCGCGGTGAGCACCAGCCCGATGACGTTGGAGACCACGCCCGACAGGGTCGAGGTGAACGCCTGCTGCGCGCCGACGACGTCGTTGTTCAGCCGGCTGACCAGCGCGCCGGTCTGCGTGCGGGTGAAGAAGGCGACCGGCATCCGCTGGACGTGCTCGAAGACCCGGCTGCGCAGGTCGTAGATGACGCCCTCGCCGATGCGCGCGGAGTACCAGCGCGTGCCCAGGGAGATGGCGGCGTCGACGACCGCCAGGCCGGCGATGACCAGCGCGATCCGGACGATGCCGCCCGCGGTGCCCTCGAGGTCGGCGATCCGGTTGACGATGTCGCCGGCCAGCAGCGGCGTGACGACGCCGATGACCGACGACCCGACCACCAGCAGCAGGAAGAGGGTCAGCTCGCGCCGGTAGGGCCGGGCGATGCCGATGATGCGCCGGACGGTCCCCTTCGGCAGCTGCCGGGCGGTGACCGAGGGGTCGCGCTTGAACGACCGCATGGCGGCCATCGACGTCATGGGGCTGCTCATGTCCACCGCACCTCCCGACGCCCGCCGGTCGCGCCCCGGCGGCTCCTGCAACCGGGACGCGACCGCGCTTGTTCCTGGGAGTCCGTCAGCGACCGCCGGCCAGATCGTGCAGCCGCTGTACCTGGGCGGCGCGCTCGGCGGCGTCCTGGCTGGCGAAGTCGTTGCGGACGGCGGACCGCACCAGCGCGGCCGTCGCCCGGCTGGCCCCGACGGGCGGGGCCACCAGGGCCGCGGTCAGGTCGGCGACCGCTGCGTCCAGCTCCACCCGCGGCACCACCACGGTCGCCAGGCCGATCGCCTGCGCCTCGGCGGCGCCCACGGCCCGGCCGGTCATGCACAGCTCCAGCGCGCGCGAGTAGCCGACGAGCTCCACCAGCGTGCTGGTACCGGTCAGGTCCGGGACGAGGCCGAGGGTCACCTCGGGCAACCGGAGCTGCGCGTCGTCGGTGAACACCCGCAGGTCGCAGGCGAGCGCGAGCTGGGCGCCGGCGCCGATGGCGTGGCCCTGCACCGCGGCGACCGAGACGATCCCCGGCGAGCGGAGCCAGCGGAAGCCGGCCTGGTAGGACCGGATCCGCTCCTGCGCCTCCTCCACCGGCAACCGGACGAGCTCGCCGAACCCCCCACCGGTGGTGGAGCCGGTGTCGAACATGCTGCGGTCCAGGCCCGCCGAGAAGGCCCGTCCCGAGCCGCGCACGACGACGACGCGGACGTCCTCGTCGAGCGCGGCCCCGACGTCGGCCAGCGCCGACCAGGTCTCCGGCGTCTGCGCGTTCAGCTGGTCCGGGCGGTCCAGCGTGACCGTGAGGACGGCGCCCTCACGGCTCGTCCGCACCCAGCCGGGCGTGGCGGCGGAACTGGTGGGGTCTGGTGCTGTGCCTACTGGTTCGTTCGCGGGCTCACTCACTCTTCTTACTATTCCGGTTGGCCCCACCGCGGCTGCGCAGCGAGGCCCCGGACTCCGACAGCAGGCGGTGCACGAACCCGTAGGACCGGTTCGTCGAGGTGGCCAGCGACCGGATGCTCTCGCCCTCGTCGTAGCGCTTGCGCAGCTCGTCGGCGAGCGTCGACCGGTCCCCGCCGGTGATCCGCTTGCCCTTGCCGAGGTCGGACGTGCTGGTGTCGGCCATGACTCCCCTCCGTGTCGGCCACCGGTCTCCCGGCGCCGGCAGTGCCGGCTCGCGCGGCGGCCCGTGTGTTGGCTGTCGCCGTGGTGCCGCCGTCCCGTCGACCACGGCTCCCGCCACCCCATGATCACCCACACCCCAGGTGTCGGCCAGGTGAACCTGTGTCGTCCCGAGCGGGGCCCGGAGGGTTCCCGAGGGACGGTGCGGACGGGGGCACCCGGAGAGCGACGGCACCTGGTCGCGGTGCCAGCGGGAGCCGCCCCGCGAGGCGGCGCGAGGAGCGGGGGCCGGAGGTCCCCCGACGAGCGCCGGGGACTCGCTCGTCGCAGCGGGGGACGGCGCGTGGCCGCAGTGTCGGCCGGAGGCCGACGATCAGCTACGCGAGCTCGACCAGGTCGGCGAAGTCCTCGCTCCAGGTGTCCTCGGTGCCGTCGGGCAGCAGGATCACCTTGTCGGGGCTCAGCGCCCGCACCGCGCCCTCGTCGTGGGTGACCAGCACGATCGCCCCGGCGTACGTGCGCAGCGCGTCGAGCACCTGCTCGCGGCTGGCCGGGTCGAGGTTGTTGGTCGGCTCGTCGAGCAGCAGCACGTTCGCGCCGGAGACGACGAGCGTCGCCATCGCCAGCCGGGTCCGCTCACCGCCGGAGAGCGTGCCGGTGCGCTGGTCGACCGTCTCTCCCGAGAACAGGAAGGCGCCGAGGATGCGGCGCAGCTCGGTGTCCGTGCTGTCCGGTGCCGCGGAGCGCATGTTCTCCAGCAGCGTGCGGTCCATGTCCAGGGTCTCGTGCTCCTGCGCGTAGTAACCCACGCGCAGCCCGTGCCCGGCCTTGACCTCGCCGGTGTCGGGCACCTCGGTGCCGGCCAGCATCCGCAGCAGCGTGGTCTTGCCCGCGCCGTTGAGCCCCAGCACGACCACGCGGGCTCCGCGGTCCACCGCCAGGTCGACGTCGGTGAAGATCTCCAGCGAGCCGTAGCTCTTGGACAACCCCTCGGCGGTGAGCGGCGTCTTCCCGCACGCGGCCGGCGTCGGGAAGCGCAGCTTCGCGACCTTGTCCTGCACCCGCACGTCGGCCAGGCCTGCGGCCAGCCGCTCGGCGCGCTTGTCCATGCTCTTGGCGGCCTTGGCCTTCGTCGCCTTGGCGCGCATCTTGTCGGCCTGCGCGTTGAGGGTGTCGATCTTCCGCTCGGTGTTGGCCCGCTCCTGCTTGCGCCGGCGCTCGTCGGTCTCCCGCTGGGCAAGGTAGGGCTTCCAGCCGAGGTTGTAGACGTCGACGGTCGCCCGGTTGGCGTCCAGGTGCCACACCTTGTTGACGACGGCGTCGAGCAGCTCGACGTCGTGGCTGATGACGATCAGTCCACCCCGGTGGCTGGAGAGGAACCCCTTGAGCCAGGTGATCGAGTCGCCGTCGAGGTGGTTGGTGGGCTCGTCGAGCAGCAGCGTCTCGGCGTCGGAGAAGAGGATCCGGGCCAGCTCCACGCGCCGGCGCTGGCCACCGGAGAGGGTGCGCAGCGGCTGGGCCAGCACCCGGTCGGGCAGGCCCAGGTTGGTGCAGATGCGCGCCGCGTCGCTCTCCGCGGCGTAGCCCCCCAGGGCGGCGAACTGGTCCTCGAGGCGCCCGTACCGGCGGACGGCCTTGTCCTGCTCGGCGTCGTCGGCCGGCTCGGCCATCGCGACCTGCGCCTTCACCATCTGGTTGCGCAGGACGTCGAGCCCGCGGCCGGAGAGCACCCGGTCGCTGGCGGTGATGTCGAGATCACCGCTGCGCGGGTCCTGCGGCAGGTAGCCGATCTCGCCGCTGACCTCGACCTTCCCGGCGTGCGGGAGCCGCTCACCGGCCAGGGTGGTGAGGGTGGTGGTCTTGCCCGCGCCGTTGCGCCCGACCAGGCCGATGCGGTCACCGGGCTGCACGCGCAGGTTGGCCTCGCTGATGAGGATGCGGGCGCCGGCGCGCAGCTCCAGGCCGGTCGTCGTGATCACTGCTCCCAGTGTAGGACCCCCGCGCAGCGGCCGGGCCTCGTCACGGCCCACCCCCGTCGGCTGCGGTGGTCGGGACCGGGACTTGCGCCTAGGTTCGGCGAAAGGGCTGCTGCACCCGCCCGCACCCCGATCCGAGACAGGGCAGACGACAGCCCCTTCCGCAGGGACCGCCATGACCGCTACTCCCCCACGCCGCCCGCGCGCCCTGCCGGCGGTCCTGCTGGCGACGCTGCTCGCGCTGGCGGCCTGCACCGGTGACGGGGAGGAACCGCCGGCCGACGCCGCCCCGGGAACGGGAGGCGGCTCCGGGGCGGCGACCAGCCTCACCGACGCCACCGGGGTCGTCGAGGTCCTCGAGGCCAGCGTGGTCACGATCCTCTCCGGTCCCGGCCTGGGGAGCGGCGTGGTCTACAGCGACGAGGGGCTGATCGTCACCAACGCCCACGTCGTCGCCGACCAGCAGGAGGTGGAGATCGCCTTCGCCGACGGCCGGCGCGGCCGGGCCGCCGTCCTGGCCGCCGACCCGGTCTCCGATCTCGCGCTGCTCCGCGCCGACCGCGACGACCTGCCCGCCGCCACGTTCCAGGAGGAGCTGCCCGCGCCCGGGGAACCGGCCGTGGCGATCGGCAGCCCGCTGGGCTTCGAGAACACGATCACCACCGGGGTGATCTCCGGGCTCCACCGCGACATCCCCGCCGGGACCAGCGGCGGGCAGCTGCCGCTGGTCGACCTGATCCAGACCGACGCGGCGATCAGCCCGGGGAGCAGCGGCGGGGCCCTGGCCAACGCCGACGGCGAGGTCGTCGGGATCAACGAGGCCTACCTGCCGCCCTCGACCGGTGCGGTGGCGCTCGGGTTCGCCATCCCTGCCGCGACCGTCGTGGACGTGGTGGAGCAGCTGCTCGAGGACGGGACCGTGAGCCACGCCTTCGCCGGCCTGGTCCCGGTCACGCTCACCGAGCGGATCGCCGAGCAGCTCGGAACCCCGCGGACCAGCGGCGTGGTCGTCGCCGAGGTCGCCCCCGACGGGCCGGCGGCCGCGGCCCGGCTGAGCCCCGGGGACGTCCTCACCGAGGCGGACGGCGAACCCCTGCGCGGCGCCGAGGAGTTCGTCTCCGTCGTCCGGGCCCACGACCCCGGTGACACCCTGGAGCTGTCCGTGGTGCGCGGCGACGACTCGACCGAGACGGTGTCCCTGACCCTGGCGGAGCGGCAGCCCGCGGGTTGACGGGCTGCCCGGCACGGGCACAGCTCCACGGTGGGACGGCACCCGGGCGGAGGGAGGAGGCGGCCATGACGCGGCCGGTCGGCACGTCCCCGCTCGCCTACCGCGCCCGCCCCCCGCAGGTGCTGCTGGGCGTCGGGGCGGTCCTCCTGGTGACCGCCGGCGCCGCGGTGGCCTCGGCCTCCGGCGGCTGGGCGGTGCGCGGGCTGCTCCTGGCGCTCGCCGCGGCCGCCGCCGCCGGCTCGGTCCGCGCCGCCCGCGAGCGGCTGCGCAGCTCCGAGGAGAGCCTGGCGGCCACTGCCGCGGGATTGTCGCTGGCCGCCCTCGCACCGGCCGGCGGCGTCCTCGCGCCGTCCACCGCGGTCGGCGGGGGGCTGATCGCGGCGTTCCTGGCGCTGCGGTTCCTCGCCCCGTCCACGGCGGCCTGGCCGGTGGCGGCCTGGGCCACGCTGCAGCTGGCCGTGCTCGGGGCCCTCGGCGGCCTCGCCGACGGCCCGCGCACCGACGCCTGTCTCACCGTGGCGCTGGTGGGCCTGGGGACCGCCGCCGCCGCCCGTCCCGCCGTGGCGCGGATCGCGCTGGTCACCACCGCCCCGTGGTGGCTGTTCGGCGTGGTCGCCGGAACCACCGAGGTCTGGCACGCCGCCGGGACGCGGCAGTGGCTCACCGCCGCGCTCGTCGTCGGGGCCGCGGGCGGCCTGCTCCTCGCCCGGCTCCGCGCTCCACTGGAGCGCCTCCTCGGACCGCCCCGGGCGGTTCCCGTCGTCGCCGGTGCGGTGGCCGGAGCGGCGGTCGCGGGTGCGTTCTCCTCGTGGGGCGTCGTAGCCACCACGCTCACCGCCTACGGCGGGGTGGTCACCGCGAACCTCGCCGCATCCACGCTGCACGGCTGGCGGCGAGACCTGCTGCTGCCCGCGGCGGTAGCCGGTGGCGTCGTGACCGCGGTGCTGTGCGTGCTGCGCCTGGTGGCCGGGGAGGCGTGGGCGGCCCTGTCGGTCCTGCTGCTGCTGACCGCGCTGCCGACGGCGCTCGTCGCCGTCCGTCGCGGGGACGACCGCCCGGTCGCCCTGCCCACCACCGTCGGGTGCCTGGCCGGCTCGGTGCTGCTGGCCCTGCCGGCCGATGCGCTGACCGCGCCAGTGGCCGCCGTTCTGCTCACCGCCCTCTACGGGGTGGCGATGACGGTCGGCGCCGGGCTGGCGGCCGCTAGCCGCCGGCCCACGGTTCGGGTGGCCGCGGTGTGCGCGGGGGCGGCGGTGCTCGTGCCGCTGGCGGCCGGCGACCGGCCGGTCCTGGCCGCCCACCTGGCGGCCCAGGGGCTGTTCACCCTGTGGTGGGCCTGGCGGACCGGGCGGCGCCCGGAGCCGGTGCACCCCACTGCGGTGCCCGTGCCGGCCGGGACCGGGGGCACCTCGCCCACCGGGGACGATCCGCCGGCGCGCACGCTGGTGGCCTGGCGGGTCGGGGCCGGGCAGCTGGTCGCCGCGGTCTGGGTGGCCGCGGGTGCTGCGGACCTCTCCGCCGTGGAGTGGTACTCGCTGTCGGCGGCCGCCGGGTTGCTGCTGGCGGCGGGGCCGCGGCTGACCCACGGCCGCTCGTGGCCGGCATGGGGCCCCGGCCTCCTGGCCGCCGTGGTGCCCTCGACGGCGATCGCCGTGGTCGCGCCGGACGGGTCGCGCGCGGTCGGGGTGCTCGTCGCCGCGGCAGCACTCATGGTCCTCGGCGCCCGCAGCGGGGTGCGCACGCCGCTGACCGTGGGCGCCGGCGCCGCGCTCGCCGTCGCGGTCGGCCTCGCGGTGCCGGCGCTGCCCTGGCCCCTGGGGGTGGCCCTCGCCGTGGGCAGCTTCCTGCTCGCGGTGGGATCCCTGCGCGAACGGCACCCCGTGCCGTTCTTCGCCACCCGTCTCACCGACCTCAGGTGACGAACGGGCGGCCCCTTCGCAGGGGCCCGCCCCGAGCGCGCGAGGGGTGGGGGGCGAAGGGGTCCTTCTAGACCCGGAAACCCAGGGCGCGCAGCTGCTCGCGGCCGTCGTCGGTGATCTTGTCCGGGCCCCACGGCGGCATCCAGACCCAGTTGATCCGGATGTCGTCGACCAGGCCGGGGCCGGGGCCACCGGTGAGCGCCTGGCGCGCCTGGTCCTCGATGACGTCGGTCAGCGGGCAGGCCGCGCTGGTCAGCGTCATGTCGATGATCGCGACGCTGGAGTCACCGTTGCTGTCGTCGACGTCGAGCCCGTAGACGAGGCCGAGGTCGACGACGTTGACGCCGAGCTCGGGGTCGACGACGTCACGCATCGCCTCCTCGAGGTCCTCGAGCAGCGCCGACTTGTAGGCCGGCAGGTCGCCGGGCGCTCCGTCGGTCGCGGGTGTGGCGTTCTCGGTGGTCTCGCTCATGCCTGGCCTCCAGCCGGGGTCGTGGTCGCGGACATCGCCCGCGCCGAGGCGTCCTTCAGGGCCATCCAGCTCATCAGCGCGCACTTGATCCGCGCCGGGTACTTGGAGACGCCGGCGAACGCGACGGCGTCCTCCAGCTCGTCCTCGAGCTTCTCGGCGACGGCCGGGTCGCCCTTGGCCTGCATCAGGGTCATGAAGTGCTCGCCGGTCTCCAGCGCCTCGGTCACGCGCTTGCCGACGACCAGGTCGTACATGGCCGAGACCGATGCCTGGCTGATCGAGCAGCCCATGCCCTCGTAGGACACGTCGGCGACCGTGTCGCCGTCGAGCCGCACGCGCAGGGTCACCTCGTCACCGCAGGTCGGGTTGACGTGGTGGACTTCGGCGTCGAACGGGTCGCGCAGACCGCGCCCGTGCGGGTTCTTGTAGTGGTCCAGGATGATCTCCTGGTACATCGACTCCAGCTGCATCAGCTCGCTGCTCCCTCGCTGTCTCCAGAGGGTGCAACACCGAAGAAGCGCTGTGCTTCCCGGATGCCGTCGGCGAGTGCGTCGATGTCGTCGTAGCCGGTGTGCACGTAGAACGTCGCGCGGGTGGTGGCCGGCACGCCGTAGCGCCGCACCACCGGCCAGGCGCAGTGGTGCCCCACCCGAACGGCGATGCCGAGGTCGTCGAGCACCTGGCCGACGTCGTGCGGGTGGACGCCCTCGACGGTGAAGGAAATCGCCCCGCCGCGGGCGACGGTGTCGGGCGGGCCGACCACCGTGACGCCGGGGATCTCGGCCAGCCTGGCCAGCGCGTAGCCGGTGAGCGCCTTCTCGTGCTCCTCGACCTTGTCCATCCCGAGCGCCTGCAGGTAGTCGACGGCGGCGCCGAGCCCGACCACCTGCGCGGTCATCGGCACGCCGGCCTCGAAGCGCTGCGGCGGCGGCATGAAGGTGCTGCCCTCCATCCGCACGACCTCGATCATCGAGCCACCGGTGAGGAAGGGGGGGAGCTTGTCGAGCACCTCGTAGCGGCCCCAGAGGACGCCGACGCCGGTGGGCCCGAGCATCTTGTGACCGGAGAACACCAGGAAGTCCGCGCCCAGCGTCTGCACGTCGACCGGCTGGTGCGGCACCGACTGGGCCCCGTCGACCAGCACCAGGGCGCCGACCTCGTGGGCCCGGGCGACGATCCCCTCGAGCGGGTTGATCGTGCCGAGGATGTTCGACTGCTGGGTGACGGCGATCAGCTTGGTGCGCTCGTTGACCACCGTGCCGAGGTCCGAGAGGTCCAGCCGGCCGTCGTCGGTGAGGCCCAGCCAGCGCAGGGTCGCCCCGGTGCGCTCGCACAGCTGCTGCCACGGGATCAGGTCGGCGTGGTGCTCCATCTCGGTGACCACGATCTCGTCGCCCTGGCCCACCGCGTAGGTGCGGAACTCCGGCTCCTTCGCCGTCGCGGCGTTGGAGAGCGCGTAGGCCACCAGGTTGATCGCCTCGGTGGTGTTCCGGGTGAAGACGATCTCGTTCTCGGGGGCCCCGATGAAGGCGCCGATCTTCGCCCGGGCCTCCTCGTACGCCGCGGTCGCCTCCTCGGCGAGCTGGTGGGCCCCCCGGTGCGGCGCGGCGTTGACGTTCTCGTAGAACCAGCGCTCGGCGTCGAGCACCTGGCGCGGCTTCTGCGAGGTCGCCCCGGAGTCGAGGTAGACCAGCCGCTTCCCGTCCCGGACGGTGCGCGTCAGGATCGGGAAGTCCGCCCGGATCGCCTCGACGTCCAGCGGAAGAGGCGCCTGCTGCGCCCCTCCGGGACGCGAGACGAGCTGGGTCATGCGGATGCGACCTCCGGGGTGCCCTTGACGTAGGACGCGTAGCCCTCGTCCTCGAGCTTGGCGGCGAGCTCCGGGCCACCCTCGTCGACGACCTTGCCGGCGACGAAGACGTGCACGAAGTCGGGCTTGATGTACTTCAGGATGCGCGTGTAGTGCGTGATGAGCAGGACGCCGACGTCGCTGTCCTCGCGGCTGCGGTTGACGCCCTCGGAGACGACGCGCAGCGCGTCGACGTCGAGCCCGGAGTCGGTCTCGTCGAGGATCGCGATGGCGGGCTTGAGCAGCCGCATCTGCAGGATCTCGTGGCGCTTCTTCTCACCGCCGGAGAAGCCCTCGTTGACGTTGCGCTCGGCGAACGCCGGGTCCATCTCCAGGCCGGACATCTCGGTCTTGACGTCCTTGACCCAGGTGCGCAGCTTCGGCGCCTCGCCCTTGATGGCGGTGGCGGCGGTGCGCAGGAAGTTCGACACCGAGACGCCGGGGACCTCGACCGGGTACTGCATGGCGAGGAACAGGCCGGCGCGGGCGCGCTCGTCCACGCTCATCTCGAGGACGTCCTCGCCGTCGAGGGTGACGGTGCCCCCGGTGATCGTGTACTTGGGGTGGCCGGCGATCGAGTAGGCCAGGGTCGACTTGCCCGACCCGTTGGGGCCCATGATGGCGTGGGTCTCGCCCGAGCGGACGGTCAGGTCGACGCCGCGGAGGATCTCCTTGGCGTCGTCACCCTCGCCCACGCTGACGTGCAGGTCGCGGATCTCCAGAACGGACACTTCTCTTCTCGCTCCTTCATTCACCGGCCGCGAGCGGGAGGCGGCCGTCGGCTTCGGTGTCGACGAGCACGTCCTCCCCCTCGACGCGGACGGGGTAGACGTCGACCGGCTCGGTGGCCGGCAGGTTGGTGGGTTCACCGGTGCGCAGGTCGAAGCACGACCCGTGCAGGAAGCACTCGATGGTGGGGGCGCCGTCGAAGGTCTCGACGTCCCCGTCGGTCAGGGGGACGTCGGCGTGCGAGCACCGGTCCTCCAGGGCGTAGAGCTGCCCCTCGAACCGGACGACGGCGACGTCGACGTCCGCGAGCTCGACCCGCAGGGAGCCGTTCTCGGGGACGTCGGCCAGCGCGCAGACCCGTTCGAACGCCATGGTCAGGCCACCTCGACCGGCTGCTCGTCGAGGCCGGGCAGGGCGCCGAGGCGCTCGTCGATCGACGCCATCAGCCGGTCCTGCAGGGCGTCGACGCCGATGCGCTGGACGACGTCGGCGAAGAAGCCGCGCACGACCAGGCGGCGGGCCGTCTCGGCCTCGATGCCGCGCGAGCACAGGTAGAACAGCTGCTCGTCGTCGAAGCGGCCGGTGGCGCTGGCATGGCCGGCGCCGACGATCTCGCCGGTCTCGATCTCCAGGTTCGGCACCGAGTCGGCGCGGGCGCCGTCGGTGAGCACGAGGTTCCGGTTGAGCTCGTAGGTCTCCGTGCCGGTGGCCGCGGGGCGGATGCGGACGTCGCCGATCCAGACCGTACGGGCGCCCTCGCCCTGCAGTGCGCCCTTGTAGAGCACGTTGCTGGTGCAGTTCGGGACGGCGTGATCGACCCAGAGGCGGTGCTCCTGGTGCTGGGTCTCGTCGGAGAAGTAGACGCCGAACAGCTCCGCGCTACCGCCGGGGCCGGCGTACTGCACGTTGCTGACCAGGCGGACGAGGTCACCGCCCAGGGTGACCACGACCTGCGTGAAGGTGGCGTCGCGACCGACGACGGCGTCGTACTGGGCGCCGTGCACCGCGCCGGGAGCCCAGTCCTGCACGGAGACGAGCCGCACCTGCGCGCTGTCACCGACGAGGACGGAGACGCCGCCCGCGTACTTCGCGAGGCCGCTGTGGTCGAGCACGATCGTCGCCGTGGCGAAGGCGCCCACCTCGATCACGAGGTGACCCCACACGACGTCCTCCGAGCCGGTGCCGGCGAGCCCCAGCGTGACCGGCCGGTCCAGCTGCGCCTCCTTGGCCACCCGCACGACGGCGGCGCCGCCACTGCGCTGCCGGGCGAGCGCGGCGAGCCGGTCCACCGGCTCGGGCAGGCCCTTGAGCAGCGGGTCGTCGGCCTCGACGCTGGTCAGCTCCACGCCCTCGGGCAGGTCGGTGGTCCAGGTCAGGTGCGCGTCGGACGGGGCGCCGTCCAGCAGCGGGCGGATCCGCTTCATGGGGGTGAAGCGCCAGGTCTCCTCGCGGCCCGTGGGCACGCCGAAGGCGTCCGGGTCGGTGGAGGTGAACCGCTCGGCCGGTGAGCCGGTCGGGGCGGGCCCACCGTGCGAGTGCGCGCCCGGGCCCGCCTCCCCCGCGCTGCCGGTGTCGGCGGCCGGGGTGGTGGGCGGCCCGGCCTGGGCCCCCACGCCCGGAGCGAACAGCTCCGAGGCGAGGGTGCTCGGCTGGGTGGTGAGGTCGGTCGTGCCGGTGTTGGAGTCGGTCATCAGCCGACAGCACCTTCCATCTGCAGTTCGATGAGCCGGTTGAGCTCGAGGGCGTACTCCATGGGCAGTTCGCGGGCGATCGGCTCGACGAAGCCGCGCACCACCATCGCCATGGCCTCGTCCTCGGAGAGGCCGCGGCTCATCAGGTAGAAGAGCTGGTCCTCGCTGACCCGGGAGACGGTCGCCTCGTGCCCCATGGAGACGTCGTCCTCGCGGACATCGACGTAGGGGTAGGTGTCCGACCGGCTGATCGTGTCGACCAGCAGTGCGTCGCACTTGACCGTCGACTTGGAGCCGTAGGCGCCCTCGTCGACCTGGACCAGGCCGCGGTAGGAGGTGCGGCCACCGCCACGGGCCACCGACTTCGACACGATGGTCGAGGAGGTGTGCGGCGCGGCGTGCACCATCTTGGCGCCCGCGTCCTGGTGCTGGCCCTCGCCGGCGAAGGCGATCGAGAGCACCTCGCCCTTGGCGTGCTCGCCGGTCATCCAGACGGCCGGGTACTTCATGGTCACCTTGGAGCCGAGGTTGCCGTCGACCCATTCCATGGTCGCGCCCTCGTGGGCCACGGCCCGCTTGGTGACCAGGTTGTAGACGTTGTTCGACCAGTTCTGGATGGTCGTGTACCGGCAGCGCGCGTTCTTCTTGACGATGATCTCGACCACCGCGGAGTGCAGCGAGTCCGACTTGTAGATCGGTGCGGTGCAGCCCTCGACGTAGTGCACGTAGGCGCCCTCGTCGACGATGATCAGCGTCCGCTCGAACTGGCCCATGTTCTCGGTGTTGATCCGGAAGTAGGCCTGCAGCGGGATCTCGACGTGCACGCCCTTCGGCACGTAGATGAACGAGCCGCCGGACCAGACCGCGGTGTTCAGCGCGGCGAACTTGTTGTCGCCGGAGGGGATCACCGAGCCGAAGTACTCCTGGAAGATCTCCGGGTGCTCCTTGAGCGCCGAGTCGGTGTCCAGGAAGAGCACGCCCTGGTCCTCCAGCTCCTTCTGGATCTGGTGGTAGACGACCTCGGACTCGTACTGCGCGGCGACGCCGGACACGAGGCGCTGCTTCTCCGCCTCGGGGATGCCGAGCTTGTCGTAGGTGTTCTTGATGTCGTCGGGCAGGTCCTCCCACGAGGCCGCCTGGGCCTCGGTGGAGCGCACGAAGTACTTGATGTTCTGGAAGTCGATCCCGGAGAGGTCCGACCCCCAGTCCGGCATCGGCTTGCGGCCGAAGAGCTTGAGGGCCTTGAGGCGGCGCTCGAGCATCCACTCGGGCTCGCTCTTGCGGGCGGAGATGTCGCGGACGACGTCCTCGTCGATGCCCCGGCGCGCGGACGCACCGGCGACGTCGGCGTCGGCCCAGCCGTACTCGTAGCGGCCGAGCTGCTCGATCTGCTCGTCCTGCGTCAGCTGCGTGGCCGTCGCCGGCTGCTGGGTGCTGGTCATGCGGGCGTCCTCTCCCGGTCGTTCGTGGGGGTGAAGCTGGTGGACGGTGCGGTGCGCGCGCGACGCGCGGCTGCACGCTCACCTGGTACAGGGCGTTCGGGGGCCGTTCTGTTCCCCGGACGCTGGGACCCCGGCCGTATCGGCCCGGGGATGTGGGTGGTGCAGACCCCGTCGCCGTGGGCGATCGTGGCCAGCCGCTGGACGTGCGTGCCGACCAGCCGGCCGATCACCGCCGTCTCGGCCTCGCAGAGCTGCGGGAACTCCGCCGCGACGTGCGCCACCGGGCAGTGGTGCTGGCAGAGCTGCCCACCTCCGGACAGCGCCGAGGCGGTGGCAGCGTAGCCCTCGGCCGTCAGGGCGGCGGCGAGCGCCTGGGCCCGGTCCACCGGCTCACCGGGGCGGGCGCTGACCGCCTGCTCGACCGCGCTCCAGGCGCGTGCCTCCAGCCCGGCGAGCTGCTGCTCGGCGACCGCACGGACGGCGTCGGGACCACCCACATCCGCCACGTACCGCAGCGCGGTCAGCGCCAGGTCGTCGTAGGCGTGCGGGAAGGCCGAGCGGCCGGCGTCGGTGAGGTGGAAGCGGCGGGCCGGCCGCCCCCGGCCGCGGTGGGCGTCGCGCACCTGGCGCTCCTCGATCCGGCCGGTGGCGACCAGGGCGTCGAGGTGCCGGCGCACGGCCGCCGGTGAGACGCCGAGCCGGCCGGCGAGCTCGGTCGCCGTCTGCGGCCCGTGCTCGAGCAGCAGCCCGCTCACGCGGTCACGGGTGCGCCCGTCGTCGGCGGTCGCCGACGGCCGGGGGTGCGCCGCGATGGATTCCACAACACGAGTGTGTCCTATTTCAGGAGGCCTGCAAGCAAGGTCCACCTAAGAAGCGGCCCCTCCGGGACGGTTCGTGAGCAGCCTCACGCCCCCCGGCCCGCCCGCAGAGGCGCGACTCGGGGCGGGCGAGCGGCGGGGGGCGGTGGCCGCGCTGCAGGGCGCCGCGGCGAGCTCGCGAGGCGCGGGGGGCAGCGGGGTCCTTCAACTAGCATCGGGGCGTGCCGGTCCTGCCCGCCTCCTTCTCGCCCACGACCATCTCGCGGGTCGCCTTCGCGAACGTCGTGGCCAACGGCGGGATCGTCCTCACGGGCGGCGTCGTCCGCCTCACCGGATCGGGGCTCGGCTGCCCGACCTGGCCGCGCTGCACCGACGACAGCTTCGTCACCACGCCCGAGATGGGCATCCACGGGGTGGTCGAGTTCGGCAACCGCCTGCTCACCTTCGTCCTGTCGGTGCTGGCCGTGGCCCTCGTCGTCGTGGTGTTCCGGTCGGCCCGCCGCGACCTGCGCGCCCTGGCCGTGGCCGCGTTCCTGGGCATCCCGGCGCAGGGCGTCGTCGGCGGCATCACCGTGCTGACCGGGCTGAACCCGTGGACGGTCGCCGGGCACTTCCTCGTCTCCATGGGGCTGGTCGCGCTCACCACGGTGCTCTGGCTGCGGTCCCGCGAGCCGGGGGTCGGGCAGCCGCTGGTCGGGCGCCCGTTCCGGCTGCTCGTCGGCGCCGTCGCCGCGGCCACCGCGCTGGTCCTGGTCATGGGCACGGTGGTCACCGGCAGCGGTCCGCACAGCGGCGACGCCGAGGCGGGTCGCACCGGGCTCGACGCAGAGCTGGTCAGCCACCTGCACGCCGACGCCGTCTTCCTGCTCATCGGGCTCACCGTCGCGTTGCTCGTCGCGCTGCACACGACCGACTCCCCCGGCCGGGTCCGGCGCGCCGCCCGTGACCTGCTGGTGGTCCAGCTCGCGCAGGGCGTGATCGGCTACGTCCAGTACTTCACCGACCTGCCGATCGTGCTGGTGCTGCTGCACATGCTGGGCGCGGTGCTGATCACCGCCTACACGGCCCGGCTGGTGTGGTCCGTGCGCGGCCCGGCCTCGGAGGCCCCGCTGACGGCCCCCCTCGAGCCGGCGGTCGCCACCCGCTGAACCGGCTGAGTGCGCCGATGAGCAGTTCTCGCGCCCGAGGCTGCTCGTCCGCGCACACCGCCGCGGTCAGTCGTGCCACACCAGAAGCACGGCGAGCGAGCCGTCGGCGGACTCACAGCGGCGTCCGGTGACGGTCTCGGCGGCGCTCCGCGCATCGGCCCACGCCGGCCACGCGTCCTCCTCGTCGTGCCACACGAGCCTGCCCCCCGCGAGGTAGGTGACCACGGGCCACCCCGCCTGGATCAGGCCCTCGATCTCGACCGCCTCGATGCGGCCGCCACGGGCCGAGTACGTGCGGCCGTCCGCCCCCACGAACTGGCCCATCCGCACGTTCGCGAGGTCCCGGCGCACGATCCGCACGGTAGTGCTCGGCGGCAGCCGGCTGCGCCGCCCTCCAGGGGCCCCGTCCGGGGGCTCGTCCCGAGCCTGCGAGGGGTGAGGAGGACGGGGTCCTTCCTCAGACGAAGACGTCGACGATGATCGCGACCGACAGCAGCGCCATGTAGGAGATCGAGATGTGGAACAGCTGCATCGGTCGGGTCTCCACCCCTCGCTGGATGCGGGAGAGCAGCCGGTGCGCCTCGACCACGAACCAGGCGCCGAGGGCGGCGGCGGTCAGCGTGTAGATCCAGCCGATGCCGTACTCGGCACCGAGCGGGGCGAGCAGCAGCGAGACCGCCACGGTCAGCCAGGTCCAGACGACGGTCTGCCGGCCGACGGAGAGCTCCGAGGCGACGACGGGGAGCATCGGGACGTCGGCGCGCGCGTAGTCCTCGCGGAACCGCATGGCCAGCGCCCAGAAGTGCGGCAGCTGCCAGCAGAAGACGACGCCGAAGAAGATCCAGGCCGGCCAGTCCAGGGAACCGGTGACGGCGGCCCAGCCGATGAGCACCGGCGCGGCCCCGGGCACCCCGCCGAACAGCGTGCTGTGCCGCGTGCGCCGCTTGAGCACCGCGGTGTAGATGACCGCGTAGTAGAAGATCGCCCCCGCGGCGAGGGCCGCGGCCAGCGGGGTGGTGGTGAGGGCCAGCAGGACGATCGCCAGCACCGACAGGACGACGCCGAAGACGAAGGCGTTGCGCGGGCTCACCTCGCCGGTCACCAGGGCCCGGCGCTCGGTCCGGCGCATCAGCCGGTCGATGTCGCGGTCGTACCAGCAGTTGAAGACGTTGGCCGCACCGGCGGCGAGCGTGCCGCCGACCATCGTCGCGGCCAGCAGGCCCCACGACGGCCACCCACCCGCCGCCAGGATCATCGCCGGCAGCGTCGTGATCAGCAGCAGCTCGATGATGCGGGGCTTGGTCAACCCCACGTACGCGCCCAGCCGGGCGCGCAGGCGGGTGGAGCGGCGGGCAGCGGAGGCGGGAGGGCGCTCGGACAGCGCCGTCACCGGGTGCCCTCGTGCGCGGTCGCGCGCGGGCAGCAGGGCACCACGGGATCCCTTCGAACCTGGAGGCGTAACTCCCCCACTGTAGCCCCGGCCGGTTCACGGGCCGCCGCGCGGCACGACCTCGGATGACTAGGGTTGATCACGTTGCTGCCGCCGGTGCAGCGGGTAGGGGCGACGCGACGACGTCGTCACGCCCCCTGACCCACCGGCCCGGGGGGACGCCCCTGGGCGACCCACCGGCGGCCGGCCGCTCGCCCGGGCACGACGTCAGGCCTACCTCGAGGGAGAACCGACCAGATGGACACGCGCAGCACCGGACCGGAAGCCCCCGCCGAGGCCGCGACCGACGCGCCCACCGGCAGCCCGTCGCAGCCGCAGCCGACCCTCCCCCAGGACTTCGGGGATCTCGACCGCCGCGTCATCGACACCGCGCGCGTGCTGGCGATGGACGCCGTCCAGAAGGTCGGTAACGGCCACCCGGGCACCGCCATGAGCATGGCCCCGACGGCCTACCTGCTCTTCCACAAGTGGCTGCGGCACGACCCCACCGACCCGAACTGGGTCGCCCGCGACCGGTTCGTCCTCTCCATGGGGCACTCCAGCCTGACGCTGTACGTGCAGCTGTTCCTCTCCGGCTACGGCCTGGAAATCGACGACCTCAAGGCGCTGCGCACCTGGGGCTCGAAGACCCCCGGCCACCCCGAGGTCAACCACACCCCGGGCGTCGAGACCACGACCGGCCCGCTGGGCCAGGGTGTCGGCAACGCGGTCGGCATGGCGATGGCCGCCCGCCGGGAGCGCGGGATGCTCGACCCGGACGCCCCCGAGGGCGAGAGCCTCTTCGACCACTCCATCTGGTGCTTCGCCTCCGACGGCGACATGGAGGAGGGCGTCAGTGGCGAGGCGTCGTCGCTGGCCGGCACGCAGCGGCTGGGCAACCTGACCCTCGTCTACGACGACAACAAGATCTCCATCGAGGACGACACGACCGTCGCCTTCACCGAGGACGTCGGCAAGCGCTACGAGGCCTACGGCTGGCACGTGCAGCACGTCGACGACGGTGAGGACCTCGCCGCCGTCGACGCCGCCTTCGCCGCGGCCAAGGCCGAGACCGGTCGCCCCTCCCTCATCGTGCTGCGGACGGTCATCGCCTGGCCGGCCCCCACCAAGCAGAACACCGGCGCCTCGCACGGCTCGGCGCTCGGCGACGACGAGGTGCGCGCGACCAAGGAGATCCTCGGCTTCGACCCCGAGCGGACCTTCCAGGTCGACGACGACGTCCTCGCCCACGCCCGGTCCGTCGTGGAGAAGGGCCGCGCGGCCCGCGCCGAGTGGGACGAGCGGTTCACCGCGTGGGAGAAGGCCAACCCCGAGGGCGCCGCCCTGCTGGCCCGGATGCGCGAGCGCCGGCTGCCCGAGGGCTGGGCCGAGGACCTGCCCGCCTTCCCCGCCGACGAGAAGGGCGTGGCCACCCGCAAGGCGTCGGGGAAGGTGCTGGCCGCGCTCTACCCACGGCTGCCCGAGCTCTGGGGCGGCTCCGCCGACCTCGCCGAGAGCAACAACACCGCGGTGGAGGGCGAGCCGTCGTTCCTGCCCGCCGACCGGCAGACCAAGATGTGGTCCGGCGGTCCCTTCGGCCGCACGATCCACTTCGGCGTCCGCGAGCACGCCATGGGCGCGATCATGAACGGCATCGCCCTGCACGGCGGCACCCGCGTGTACGGCGGCACGTTCCTCACCTTCTCCGACTACATGCGCGGCGCGGTCCGGCTGGCCGCGCTCATGCAACTGCCGGTCACCTACGTCTGGACCCACGACTCGATCGGCCTCGGCGAGGACGGCCCCACCCACCAGCCGATCGAGCACTTCGCCGCGCTGCGCGCCATCCCCGGCCTCGACGTCGTCCGCCCCGCGGACGCCAACGAGGTCACCGCCGCCTGGCGGACGATCCTGGAGAACAACGACCGGCCGGCCGGGCTGCTGCTGTCCCGGCAGAACCTGCCGGTGTTCGACCGCGAGCGGTTCGGCTCGGCCGACGGCGTCGCCCGCGGCGCCTACGTGCTGGCCGAGGCCTCGACCGGCAGCCCCGACGTGATCCTGCTCGGCACCGGGTCCGAGGTGCAGATCGCCATGGCCGCCCGCGACCGCCTGGAGGCCGACGGCGTCCCGACCCGGGTCGTCTCCGTGCCGTGCGTCGAGTGGTTCGCCGACCAGGACCAGGCCTACAAGGACGAGGTGCTCCCCCCGACGGTCCGCGCCCGGGTGAGCGTCGAGGCGGGCGTGCCGATGGGCTGGCGCGAGTTCGTCGGCGACGCCGGCCGGATCGTCGGGCTCACCCACTACGGCGCCAGCGCCGCGTACACCGTCCTGTACGAGCAGTTCGGCCTGACCGACGAGGCCGTGGTCGCCGCCGCCCGCGAGAGCCTCGAGGCCGCCCGCTCCGGCGCCACCGTCCCGGCCGGTCCGGTCGCCGCCACGGGCGGGCTCCCCCAGGCCACCGGCGACCGCTGAGAAAGGACCTCGCTGCCCCCCACCACCCACAGGCTCGCGGCGGGTCCCTGCAGCGAGGCCGCTCCAGTCCCTTCCTGAAAGGCACCTGACATGGCACAGAACCAGAACCTGGCCGAGCTGTCGTCCGCGGGGGTCGCCGTCTGGCTCGACGACCTCTCGCGTGACCGCATCCGCAGCGGCAACCTGCAGTCGCTGGTCGACGAGCACAGCGTCGTGGGCGTCACCACGAACCCGACCATCTTCGCGGCGGCGATCAGCGGGTCGGACTCCTACGACGACCAGCTGCACGCGCTCGCCGTCCGCGAGGTCAGCGTCGAGGAGGCGCTGCGGACGATCACCGCCGCCGACGTCCGGGACGCCTGCGACCTGCTCCGCCCGATCGCCGACCGGCAGCCGGGCGACGGCCGGGTCTCCCTCGAGGTGGCCCCCGGCCTGGCGCACGACACCGACGCCACCGCCGCCGAGGCCGCCCACCTGTGGTGGCTGGTCGACCGGCCCAACCTCTACATCAAGATCCCGGCGACCGAGGCCGGCCTGCCCGCGATCACCGAGACGATCGCCAACGGCATCAGCGTCAACGTCACGCTCATCTTCAGCCTGGAGCGCTACCGCGCCGTGATGGACGCCTACCTCGCGGGCCTGGAGAAGCGGGTGGCCGAGGGCGGATCGCTCGAGGGCATCGCGTCGGTGGCGTCGTTCTTCGTGTCCCGGGTGGACAGCGAGATCGACAAGCGCCTCGACGCGGCCGGCGCCGACGCCTCGCTCAAGGGCAAGGCCGGCATCGCCAACGCGCAGCTGGCCTACCAGGCCTACGAGGAGGTGTTCTCCTCCGACCGCTGGCGGGCCCTCGAGGCGCAGGGCGCGGCTCGGCAGCGGCCGCTGTGGGCCTCGACCGGAGTCAAGAACCCCGACTACTCCGACACCATGTACATCAGCGAGCTCATCGCGCCGGGCACGGTCAACACCATGCCGGAGAAGACGATGATGGCCTACGCGGACCACGGCGCCCCCGGGACGCCCGTGCAGAAGGCCTACGACGACGCGGCGGGGGTCATGCAGGCGGTGCGCGACGCCGGCGTGGACCTCGACGACGTCTTCCGCGTGCTCGAGGACGAGGGCGTGCAGAAGTTCGTCGACTCCTGGGACGAGCTCACCGACTCGGTACGAAGCGAGCTCGAGGACAAGAAGTGACCCTGGCGGTCAGCTGCACGGGGTTGGAGATCCCCGGCGCTCTCCGCCGGCAACTGGACGAGGACGACGTCGCCGCCCGGCTGGTCCGCAAGGACCCGACGCTGTGGGGCCCCGACGCGGAGAGCGAGGCCGCGGTCCGGCTCGGCTGGATCGACCTGCCGGCCACCTCCCGGTCGCTGCTCACCGCGCTGGCCGAGCTGCGCACCCAGCTGGTCGCCGAGGGGCTGGACCGCATCGTGCTCTGCGGCATGGGTGGCTCGTCGCTGGCCCCGGAGGTGATCTGCCGGACGGCGGGCGTGCC
Source organism: Blastococcus sp. SYSU DS0753 (assembly GCF_054051175.1). Classification (NCBI taxonomy): domain Bacteria; kingdom Bacillati; phylum Actinomycetota; class Actinomycetes; order Geodermatophilales; family Geodermatophilaceae; genus Blastococcus; species Blastococcus sp. SYSU DS0753. Next base: position 55,674 of record NZ_JBJHAT010000007.1, read on the forward strand.
GCTGGTCGTCCTGGACTCCACCGATCCCGGTCAGGTGGCCGCCGCCATGACCGAACTGGAGCGCACCGTCGTGGTGGTCAGCTCCAAGTCCGGCGGAACGCTGGAGACCGACAGCCAGCGGCGGGCGTTCGCAGCCGCGTTCGCCCGTGCCGGCCTGGACGAGAGCCAGATCGGCGCGCGGTTCGTCGTCGTCACCGATCCCGGGTCCCCCCTGGCGGAGGCGGCCGCCGCCATGGGGGCCCGCGCGGTATTCCTCGCCGACCCCACCGTCGGTGGCCGGTACAGCGCGCTCTCCGCCTTCGGACTGGTGCCCGCCGCCCTCGCCGGTGCCGACGTCGCCGCGCTGATCGACGACGCGGCGCAGCTGGCCCAGCAGCTCGCCGCCCCGCGCAACCCGGCCATGGAACTGGGGATCGTGCTGGCCGCGGCGTTCGGCGCCGGGCGCGACAAGCTGGCCCTCGCCGACGCCGGCGTCCCCCCGATCGAGGGCTTCGGCGACTGGGCCGAGCAGCTCATCGCCGAGTCGACGGGCAAGGAGGGCCGCGGGATCCTCCCCGTCGTCCTCGAGCGGTCGGAGGCGTCCGCCAGCTCGGCCCCCGACGTCCTGCTGGGCCTGGTGGGAGCCGACGCCCCCGGCCCGGGGCCGGCGCTCGGCGTCACCGGGCCGCTCGGCGCGCAATTCCTCGGCTGGGAGTACGCGACCGCGGTCGCCGGCCGGGTGCTGGGGATCAACCCCTTCGACCAGCCGAACGTGACCGAGAGCAAGGAGAACACCTCCGTGCTCCTCGCCGCCGGGCTGCCCGACGAGCAGCCGGCGGCGACGATCGGCGCGGTGGAGATCCGCGGGACCGCCTCGGTCCTCGACGGGGTCGACCTCTCCTCGCTCGACGGTCTCTCGCTGACCCTCGACGCGCTGCTGGCCGCCGTCCAGCCCCGCGGGTACCTCGCCGTCATGGCATACCTCGACCGGCACCGGGACGCGCGCGCCGCCGAGGTGCGCAGGTCGCTGGCGAGCCGGACCGAGCAGGTGGTGACCTTCGGGTGGGGCCCCCGCTTCCTGCACTCGACCGGCCAGTACCACAAGGGCGGTCCTCCGGTCGGCGTCTTCCTGCAGCTCACCGGGGCACTCGGCGAGGACCTCCCGGTGCCGGACCGCCCGTACACCTTCGGCATGCTGCAGGCGGCGCAGGCAGCCGGCGACCGCAAGGCGCTCGCCGATCGTGGCTGCCCGCTGCTCCACCTGCACCTCACCGACCGCGAGGCCGGCATCGACCAGCTGCTCACCGCGCTGGGCTGCTGATCTGGGGCACCGACCAGCGAGCCGCCCCTCGATCCGCGCCCGACCCACTCCGCCGCCCGGTCCGACACGCCGGACGACGGGTCCCCCCGACCACGAGGACGGACGATGATCCCCAACCCGCTGCGCGACCCGCGGGACCGCCGGCTGCCCCGCGTGCCCGAACCCTGCGCCCTGGTCGTCTTCGGCATCACCGGCGACCTCGCGCGCAAGAAGCTGCTCCCCGCCGTCTACGACCTGGCCAACCGCGGCCTGCTGCCCACGAACTTCGCCCTGCTCGGCTTCGCCCGCCGCGACTGGGGCGACACCGAGTTCGCCGAGCTGGCCCGGGAAGCGGCCCGGCGCAACGCCCGCACGCCCTGGCGCGAGGAGGTCTGGGAGCGCCTGGCCGGCACGGTCCGCTTCGTCCAGGGCAGCTTCGACGACGACAACGCCTTCGACGAGCTGGCCGAGCACCTTGACGAGCTGGAGGGCAGCCACGGCATCGGTGGCAACGCGGCGTTCTACCTGTCGATCCCGCCCGCGATGTTCCCCATCGTGCTGAAGCAGATGCAGCGCACCGGCATGGCCGAGAGCACGTCCGAGCGCTGGCGCCGGGTCGTGGTCGAGAAGCCGTTCGGGACCGACCTGGGGTCCAGCCGGGAGCTCAACGCGCTGGTGGACTCGGTCTTCACGGCGGACGACGTCTTCCGCATCGACCACTACCTGGGCAAGGAGACCGTCCAGAACCTGATGGCGCTGCGGTTCGCCAACAGCCTCTTCGAGCCCGTGTGGAACGGCCACCACGTCGACTCGGTGCAGATCACCATGGCGGAGGACGTGGGGATCGGCGGACGGGCCGGGTTCTACGAGAAGACCGGTGCGGCGCGGGACGTGCTGCAGAACCACCTGCTGCAGCTGCTGGCGCTGACCGCGATGGAGGAGCCGGTCGAGTTCTCCGCCGAGGAGATCCGCACCGAGAAGCTCAAGGTGCTGCGGGCGATCTCGCTGCCCGAGGACCTGCGCACGTTCGCGGTCCGCGGGCAGTACCAGCAGGGGTGGCTGGCCGGCCAGCGCGCCCGGGCCTACCGGCAGGAGGACGGCGTCGACCCCGGATCGACCACCGAGACCTACGCGGCGGTGCGGCTGGGCGTGGAGACCCGGCGCTGGGCCGGGGTGCCGTTCTACCTGCGCACCGGCAAGCGGCTCCCGCGCCGGGTCACCGAGATCGCGTTGGTGTTCAAGCGGGCACCGCACCTGCCGTTCGCCGAGACCGACACCGAGGAACTGGGCAACAACCAGCTGGTCGTGCGGGTGCAGCCCGACGAAGGGGTCACCCTCAAGTTCGGCTCTAAGGTCCCCGGGAGCGTGATGGAGGTCCGGGACGTGTCCATGGACTTCCTGTACGGCGAGCAGTTCACCGAGAGCAGCCCCGAGGCCTACGAGCGGCTGCTCCTCGACGTCCTGCTCGGCGACGCCACCCTCTTCCCCCGCAACGCGGAGGTGGAGGCGTCCTGGGCGGTCATCGACCCGTTGCAGGAGTTCTGGCAGGGCAGCGACCCCTATCCCTACCGGGCGGGCGAGTGGGGCCCGCGGGCCGCCGACGAGATGCTCGCGGCCGAGGGCCGCCGCTGGCGGCGACCGTGACCGGCCCGCGCACCGACAGCCCGCACCCGACGCGAGCGGAGGAGACCCCGTGACGACCCTCTGGGACACCACCGGATCCGCGGTGGTGAAGGAACTGGCCGCCCAGCGGCGCACCGGCGGTGCGGTCCTGTCCGGCGTCGCGCTGACGCTGGTCGTCGTCGCCGACGAGAGCCGGGTGACCGAGGCGGAGGAGGCGGCGACGCACGCCGCCGAGCTGCACCCCTGCCGGCTGCTCATCGTGGTGCGCCGGCAGATCGACGCCCCCGGCCCGCGACTGGACGCCGAGGTCCTCATCGGCGGCCGCCTGGGCCCTGGCGAGGCGGTGGTGATGCGCATGTACGGGCGGCTCGCACTGCACGCCGAGTCGGTCGTGCTCCCGCTGCTGGCGGCCGACGCCCCGGTGGTCACCTGGTGGCACGAAGCACCGCCGGAGCGGATCGCCACCGACGCCCTCGGGGTCTTCGCCGACCGCCGGATCACCGACACCTCGCTCGCCGAGGACCCCTTGGCGGCCCTCCGGGTCCGGGCGGAGGACTACGCCCCCGGTGACTCCGACCTGGCGTGGACCCGGAGCACCGCCTGGCGCGCGGCGCTCGCCTCGACGCTGGACTCCGTGTCCGGCCGGCGCGGCGGGGCGGTGCACCTGCAGGGCGGCACGATCGAGGGCGACCCGCACAACGCCACCACCCGGTTGCTGGCGGGGTGGCTCTCCTCCCGTGGCGGCTGCCCGATCGACGTCACCACCGCCGAGCGCCGCACCGGACCGAGCGGCGTCGAGGCCATCACCCTGCAGCTCGACCAGGACGAGGAGGTGCGGATCCGCGCCGACCACCGCGGCGGCGCGGTGATCACCCAGCCCTACCGGCCCGACTCGAGCGTGGCCCTCCCCGATCGGCCGCTCGGAGACCTGCTCAGCGAGGAGCTGCACCGGCTGGATCCCGACGAGCCCTACAGCGATGCGCTGGAGGCGGCGACCGGCCTCACGGGGCTGTCGGACCGTGCACCGGTCCGGAAGCACGTGTGGTTCGACCCCGCTGCCCCGGACGGGTCCCCCGTCCGGGAAGGCGCCACGGAAGGAGGAACCGGATGAGCCTGTCCCCTGGGGACCGGGTGTCCGCCGAGCTGGCGGACGGCGACCGGCCCGTGCCCGCCGTCGTGATCGAGCCGGACGCCGACCGGCTGGCCCGCGCGGTCGCCGAGGCGCTCGTCGCCCGGCTCGCCGCCGCCCAGGCCGTGCACGGCACGGCGTCGGTCGTGCTGACCGGCGGCGGCATCGGCATCGCCGTGCTGGAACGGGTCGCCGGACTCGCGGCGGAGCCGGTGCGGGAGGTCGTGGACTGGACCGCCGTCGACGTGTGGTGGGGCGACGAGCGCTTCGTCCCCGCCGACGACGACGAGCGCAACGAGAAGCAGGCCCGCGCGGCGCTGCTGGACCGCGTCCCCGTCCCCGCGGAACGGGTGCACGCGATGCCGGCGTCCGACTCCGGGTGTGGATCGCCCGAGGAGGCCGCCGCGGCCTACCTGACGGAGCTGCGGGGCCACGCCGGGGAGGGCCGGGACCTGCCGCGCTTCGACGTGCTGCTGCTCGGCATGGGGCCCGAAGGTCACACGGCGTCGATCTTCCCGGACTCCCCCGCGGCCCGGGACGCCCGGCCGGTGCTCGCCGTGCACGACTGCCCCAAGCCGCCGCCCACGCGCGTCAGCCTCGGCTTTCCGGCGATCAACAGCGCCGAGGAGGTCTGGCTGCTCGTCGCGGGCGAGGGCAAGGCCGAGGCCGTGGCGGCGGCGCTGAACGGCGCCGACCCGGTCGACCTCCCCGCGGCAGGGGTCCACGGCACCCGGGCGACGCGCTGGCTGCTCGACGCCGATGCCGCCTCACGCCTGCCCCGGCCCGCCGGCTGAGTCAGCCCCCGCGACGCACGCGGAGCCGGTGCAACGCCTCCTCGAGCAGGGCGTCGCCGTCGGCGTCGCTGCGCCGTTCCCGCACGTACGCCAGGTGCGTCTTGTAGGGCTCGATCCGGGGCGCCGGCGGCGGGGCGGTGCGGTCCTGCCCGGCCGGCAGCCCGCAGCGCGGACAGTCCCACAGCTCGGGTACCTCGGCCTCGCTCGCGAGCACCACGCGGGTCTCGTGCCCGTTGGCGCACCAGAAGGGGATCCGGCGCCGGGGCGCGGACTCGCCGCGTTCCACCTCGCCGACCGGACCCGCCCCGACCCGGGTGCCCCGGATCGCATTCCCACCAGCCACGTGTGCCCCCTGATCGTCGGTCCGGGTTGCGGCGACGCCGACCACCGCGGGGGAAGTCTAGGGCTTGACGGGGCGCTTCCCGGTCACGATTGCGTGCCGGTTGTGATTCAGCGCACGAGGCGTGCGGTCAGGGGTTGACCTTGATCAGGATGCCCAGTGCCACGATGCAGACGGTCCAGATGAGGGCGGTGAGCACGGTCAGCCGGTTGAGGTTCTTCTCCACCACCGACGACCCGGACAGCGAGGAGGACACCGAGCCCCCGAACATCGAGGAGAGCCCGCCCCCCTTGCCGCGGTGCAGCAGGATCAGCACCACCAGCAGCAGGCTGCTGAGGACCAGCAGCACGTTGAGGAACAGCTCCATTGACCTCTCCGGAAGTATCGGCGACCGGCGACGGACGCCAGTTCTCGGTTCGAGCGTAGCCGACGGGGCCGGGTGGTCCGGTCAGCCCTGCCGGCGCCGACCCGCGGCTGTCATCGGACGCCTGCAGTGGCGACGTCGTAGCCGTCGTACGGCCGCATGACCAGGCCGTTGCGCAGCCGCTGCCCCGCCAGGAGCTGGATGCGCGTCTCGACCAGCGGGACGTAGGCGGCTCGAGCCAGCGCCGCCTCGGCCACCTCCGCCCACGCCACCTCCCCCGCCTTCGCCCGGTCGACCAGGGCGTTGACCTCCGGGTCGTCCAGCCGGGCGTGATTGGGATTGCCCACCCGGGCGATGCTGCGCCCGTCGACGAGGGGGACGAGGAAGGACCCGGCCGTCGGGAAGTCCGCGGTCCGGGTGGCCAGCACGAGCCCGTACCCGCTGCGGGCCACGTTGTCCGGGTTGCCGACGTCGGTCGCGTAGAAGGTCGCCGGGTCCAGCGGGCGGACCTCGACGTCGATCCCGATCTCGCCCAGCTGGCCGGCGATCTCCTCGGCGACGTCGACGCTGCTGCGCACGTCGGGCACGGCGAGGACGGTGGCGAACCCGTCGGGCTGGCCGCACTCGGCCAGGGCGGCCCGGGCGGCATCCAGGTCCGGGCCGTCGTCGCCCCCTCCCGGCCCGTCCGGCAGCGCCCGGGGCCACAGCTGGTTGCTGCGCACCGCGTCGACGGCACCGCCGAGTGCGGACTGGACGGCACGCCGGTCGATGGCCGCGGCGACGGCGGCCCGGCAGGCGGCGTCGTCCATCGGCGCGACGTCGGTGGGCAGCGCGAGCAGACGCACGGCGCCGGTGGTGACGTCGTCGACCCGGTCCAGCAGCTGCTCGCCGTCGTCCCCGGCGAGGCGGGCCGTCGTCGCAGGCATCACCCCGGTGCCCGAGATGTCGATGTCGGCGGAGCCGGCGAGCAGCGCCTGGTCCCGCGCCAGCCCCGAGAGGTCCGTGCGCACCACCACGTTGTCGGGCAGGGCCGTCCGCACCTGGTCGGTGGCCGGGTCCCACTCCGGGTTCCGCTCCAGCAGGATGCCCGTCTGCGGGTCGACCGAGGAGATGGCGTACGGCCCGGAGGACACCGGGTCGTCGCCGTACGCACCGCGGGTGTCGGCCTCCGCCGGTACCGGGCTGGCCGACGGCAGCGCCAGCACGTACGGCAGGTCAGGTTGCGGGGCGCGCAGCTGGAAGACGATCGTGCGGTCGTCGGGCGTCTCGATCGAGGTCAGGTCGGGGTCGTCCTCGTCGGTGGAGTACGGCCCCGGGTAGGGGTTGGCGGGGTCGTCCAGCAGGCCCACGAGGTAGGTGGGGCCCCCGACGATCACGTCGGAGGCGAACGAACGCTGGATGCCGTACTTCACGTCGGCGCTGGTGATGGGCCGGCCGTTCTCGAAGCGGACGCCGTCCTTGAGGGTGAAGGTCCAGCGCAACCCGTCCTCGGACACGGTGCCCAGGTCGGTGGCCAGGTCCGGGACGAGTTCGCCGGTCTCCCCCGGCGCGCTGGCGAACGTGACGAGGGTGCGGGAGTACAGCCGCATGAGGTTCCACACCCCCGGCAGGTAGGAGCGCTGCGGGTCCAGGCTGTCGATGGACGGGGCGACCACCCGGAGCGTGCCGCCGCGCTCGTCCGACGGCGACCGGACACCCTCGATGCCGGCGTCGGGTCCGTCGGCGAGCACCGGCACGTCGGCCCGGCCGCCCGCGCCACCCAGGCAGCTGACCGCGAGGACGGCGACCAGCAGGATCACCGCCGCGGCCGCGAGCAGGCGCCGCGGGGACCAGTCCCGGGCCCACGGCGGGAGCCGGTCGGTCACCCGCTCCAGCGTCGAAGGCTCCACCTGCTGCCCGTCCCCTTCCGTCTGCGGCCGGGGACGGGCAGCAGGGTTCAGCTACCGCCGGCGATCCGGCAGATCTGCGCGAACTCGTCGGCGTCCAGGCTGGCCCCACCGACGAGTGCGCCGTCGATGTCCGCCCCGGCCAGGATCCCGGCCGTGTTGGCGGCCTTCACCGACCCGCCGTAGAGGATACGGACGCCGGCGCCGGTCTCGGTGCCGAAGCGCTCGGCGAGCCGCGCCCGCAGGGCACCGCACACCTCCTGCGCGTCCTCCGGGGTGGCCACCTCGCCGGTGCCGATGGCCCACACCGGCTCGTAGGCGACCACGAGCCCGCCCACCTGCTCGGCGGTCAGGCCCTCGAGCGCGGCGTCCAGCTGCCGGGTGCAGTGCGCGACGTGGTCGCCGGCCTGTCGGACGTCGAGCCCCTCCCCCACGCACACGATCGGCACGAGCCCGTGGCGCACCGCCGCCTGCACCTTGGCGGCCACCACGGCGTCGTCCTCCACGTGCAGCGCCCGCCGCTCGGAGTGCCCCACGGTCACGTACGTGCAGGCGAGCGCAGCGAGCATGCCCCCGCTGACCTCACCGGTGTAGGCGCCGGCGTCGTGGGCGGAGAGGTCCTGGGCTCCGTAGCCGATCGCCAGCTTGTCGCCGGCCACCAGCGTCTGCACGCTGCGCAGGGCCGTGAAGGGCGGGAGGACGACGACCTCGGTGGCGTCGAGCTCCTTCTCCTTGAGGGAGAACACGACCTTCTGGACGAGCCCGATGGCCTCCAGGTGGGTCATGTGCATCTTCCAGTTGCCGGCGATGAGCGGTCGGCGGCCCTCGCGGGGCTGGGTGCGGCGGTCGTTGCGGGCCATCTCACTCCCCCGCTCGGTCGGCCAGCACGGCGAGGCCCGGGAGCTCCCGGCCCTCCAGGTACTCCAGCGACGCACCACCGCCGGTGCTGATGTGCCCGTAGGCGTCCTCGTCGAGGCCCAGCACCCGGACAGCGGCCGCCGAGTCCCCGCCGCCCACGACCGACAAGCCGGCGACGGCGGAGACCGCCTGGGCCACCCCGCGGGTGCCCGCCTGGAAGGGAGCCAGCTCGAAGACCCCCATCGGCCCGTTCCAGAACACCGTGCGGGCGTCGCCCAGGGTGGTCCCGAAGAGCTCCACGGTGCGCGGGCCGACGTCCAGGCCCATCTGGTCGTCCGGGATGGCGTCGACCGCCACGGTGGTGGTCGGGGCGTCCGCGCTGAACTCCGGCGCGCAGACGACGTCGACCGGGAGCACGATCCGGTCGCCGGCCTCGGCCAGCAGCCGGCGGCAGGTCTCGACCTGGTCGGTCTCCAGCAGCGACTTCCCGACCCCGTGCCCCTGCGCGGCCAGGAAGGTGAAGCACATCCCGCCGCCGACGAGCAGCCGGTCCACCTTGGGCAGGAGCGCCTCGATCACCGCGAGCTTGTCGCTGACCTTGGAGCCACCGAGCACGACGACGTACGGCCGCTCGGGTTCGGTCGTGAGCCGGGTGAGCACCTCGAGCTCGCGGGCGACCAGCCGCCCGGCGTAGCGCGGGAGCCGCTCGGCGACGTCGAAGACCGAGGCGTGCGCCCGGTGCACCGCGCCGAAGGCGTCGTCGACGTAGACGTCGGCCAGCGTGGCGAGCCGGTCGGCGAGCGCGCCCCGCTCGGCGGTGTCCTTGGCCGTCTCGGCGGCCTCGAAGCGGACGTTCTCCAGCAGCAGGACGTCGCCGTCGCCGAGGGCGGCGGCCTTGGCCTGCGCGTCCTCGCCGGCCACGTCGGACGCCAGCGGGACCGTCGTCCCGAGCAGCTCGCCCAGGCGGGCGGCGACCGGCCCGAGCGAGAACTGCGGGTCGGGCGCGCCCTTCGGGCGGCCGAGGTGGGCGGCCACGACCACCCGCGCCCCGGCCTCCCGCAGTGCCTGGAGCGTGGGCAGGCTGGCGCGGATGCGGCCGTCGTCGGTGATCGCGCGGGTCTTCTTGTCCAGCGGGACGTTCAGGTCGGCGCGCAGGAGCACGCGCCGACCCGACACGCCTTCGGCGATGAGGTCGTCGACGGAGCGCATCAGAGGGACTTGCCCACCAGGGTGGTCAGGTCGACGAGGCGGTTGGAGTAGCCCCACTCGTTGTCGTACCAGCCGAGCACCTTGGCCATCGGCCCGAAGACCTTGGTGAGCTTGGCGTCGTAGATGCACGACGACGGGTCGGTGACGATGTCGGAGGAGACGATCGGCGCGTCCGTGTAGGTGAGGTACTTGCCGAGCGGGCCGGCGGCGGCCTCGCGGTAGGCGGCGTCGATCTCGTCGGCCGAGGCCTGCTTCGTCAGCTGGACGGTGAGGTCGGTCGCCGAGCCGGTGGGCACCGGGACGCGGATGGCGTAGCCGTCGAGCTTTCCCTTGAGCTCGGGCAGGACCAGGCCGATCGCCTTCGCCGCACCGGTGGAGGTGGGCACCATGTTGAGGGCGGCGGCGCGGGCGCGACGCAGGTCCTTGTGCGGGCCGTCCTGCAGGTTCTGGTCGGCGGTGTAGGCGTGGATGGTGGTCATCAGGCCGCGCTCGATGCCGAACGCGTCGTTGAGGACCTTGGCCAGCGGGGCCAGGCAGTTGGTGGTGCACGAGGCGTTGCTGATGATCGTCTGCGAGCCGTCGTACAGGTTGTCGTTGACGCCCATGACGATGGTGATGTCGTCGTCGGTGGCCGGCGCGGAGATGATGACCTTCTTGGCCCCACCGGCGTCGACGTGCTTGCGCGCGTCGGCGGCCTTGGTGAAGAAACCGGTGGACTCGACGACGACGTCGACGCCCAGGTCGCCCCACGGCAGGTTGGCCGGATCGCGCTCGGAGAGGACCTTCATGGTCTTCCCGCCGATCTTGATGCCCTCGCCGTCGGCGGCGACGTCCTCCTTGAGGACGCCCAGGATGCTGTCGTACTTCAGCAGGTGGGCGAGCGCCTCGTTGCTGGTGAGGTCGTTCACCGCCACGATCTCGATGTCCTGGCCGCTGGCGGCGGCGGCACGCCAGAAGTTGCGGCCGATCCGGCCGAATCCGTTGATGCCTACCCGGACCGTCACTGCAGACCTCCCATGGGAACCGTCACGTTGGCTGCCGCGCGGACCGCGCGGCCTCGCTCCGTGCAGACCCTATCGGTCGCGGCGAGACGCGGCTCCCACTCGCCCCGTTCGAGCACCCGCCCCATGTTGATCAGGTCACCTGATCAACAGGGGTCCTGGCTCAGTGTCGACGGTGAGCCAGGACCCCGTCAGGTGAGCCAGGACCCCGTCAGGTGAGCCAAGAGGCCGAGAGGTGAGTCAGGACGTCGGGCCGGCGCCCGCACGTCGACCGGCCCGCCACCCCGGGGGCGACGGGCCGGTCGACGAAACGGTCGAGCAGTGCCGGGCGGGACGGGCCGCTACTGGGTCAGCATGTCGTCGGTGACGACCGACTCCGTGTCGGGGATGCCGAGATCCTTGGCCCGCTTGTCGGCCATGGCCAGCAGACGCCTGATGCGGCCGGCGACCGCGTCCTTGGTCATCGGCGGGTCGGCCCGCTGCCCGAGCTCCTCCAGCGAGGCCTGACCGAACTCCAGGCGGAGCCGGCCGGCGACGAGGAGGTGCTCCGGAGCGTCCTCCCCGAGGATCTGCAGGGCCCGCTCGACCCGGGCGCTGGCGGCGACGGCGGCCCGCGCCGAGCGGCGCAGGTTGGCGTCGTCGAAGTTGGCCAGGCGGTTGGCGGTGGCCCGGACCTCCCGGCGCATCCGCCGCTCCTCCCAGGCGAGCACCGCGTCGTGGGCGCCCATGCGGGTGAGCAGCGCACTGATCGCGTCGCCGTCCCGGACGACGACCCGGTCGGCCCCGCGCACCTCGCGGGCCTTGGCGGCGATGCCCAGGCGGCGAGCGGCTCCGACGAGGGCCATCGCCGCCTCCGGGCCGGGGCAGGTGACCTCCAGAGAGGAGGAGCGGCCGGGCTCGGTCAGGGAACCGTGGGCGAGGAAGGCTCCGCGCCAGGCGGCCTCGGCGTCGTTGATGCTGCCGGACACGACCGCCGGGGGCAGGCCCCGGACCGGGCGTCCGCGCTGGTCGACCAGGCCGGTCTGGCGGGCCAGACCTTCGCCGTGCTTGGCGATGCGGACCAGGTAGCGCACGCCGCGGCGGATGTTGCCGCCGGCGAGCACGCTCACCCCGCTGGTGTAGCCGTAGACCTCGCTGATGTCCCGCCGCAGCCGCCGGGCGACCGAGCCGGTGTCCAGCTCGGCCTCGATGACCACGCGACCACCGACGATGTGCAGGCCACCGGAGAACCGCAGCAGCGCGGTCACCTCGGCCTTGCGCTCGGAGGTCTTCGTGCACTCCACCCTGGAGAGCTCGTCCTTCACCATCGCGGTCATCGCCACGCCGTCCACCCCCACGTTCCCCCGGGGTTTGCCGCCCCCGCAGTCCGGGTCAGCGTCATCTACGCCGTCCCCTCTCCCCCTCGTGCCGGCCGGTCGACCGTCCACCTGGTACCCGCTCGCACACCGCTATTCGTTCACCGCAGCCCGACCACGGAGGCCAGCGCCGCGGACAGCCGCACCGGGTCGTGCCGCGGCGCGCCGTCCGGCTCGGCGACCGGCGCCAGCAGCAGCTCCGCGCCGCACCCGCGGACCGCCTCAAGCAGACCACGGCGGTCAACCACCGATTCCACGTCCGCGATCACGGTGTGCAACGCCACTCCGTCCAGATGGACCTGCAACACGGACAGGTGCTCCTCCGGGGAGAAGCCGTCCGTCTCGCCGGGCTGCGGTTCCAGGTTCAGCACCACCACCACCCGTGCCCGGGTCGCCGCCAGGGCGGCACGGAGCCGGGGCACGAGCAGGTGCGGCAGCACCGAGGTGTACCAGGAGCCGGGCCCGAGCGAGACCACGTCCGCCGCGGCGATCGCCTCGAGCACCGCGGGGTGCACCACCGGATCGGCCGGGGCGAGCCGGATCTCGCGGACCCGGCCCGGGGTCGCCGCGATCGCCACCTGCCCGCGGATGGTGCGCACGCGGGCCGGGTCGTCCGGGTCGGCGGTCTCCACCCGGGCGACCAGGTCCAGTGGCTCGTCGGCCATGGGCAGCACCCGGCCGGCGGCACCGACGAGCGAGCAGAGCTCGTCGAGGGCCCGGACGGTGTCACCGCCGAACATCTCCGTCAGCCCGGTCAGGAGCAGGTTGCCGACCGGGTGGCCGGCCAGGACACCGCTGCCACCGAAACGGTGCTGGAACAGCGTGGCGAGGGTCTGCTCGCGCTCGGCCTCACCCGCGAGCGCGGCCAGCGCCATGCGCAGGTCGCCGGGCGGCAGCACCGGCATCTCCCGCCGGATCCGCCCGGAGGAGCCGCCATCGTCGGCCACCGTCACCACGGCGGTCAGCGCCGGGGTGATCCGGCGCCAGGCGGCCAGCGCAGCCGCCAGGCCGTGCCCGCCGCCGAAGGCGACCACCCGGGGCGCTCGTCCCGGGACCGTCGGCCCTGCCACTACTCGCGCCCCAGGTCGCGGTGCCGGGCCACGGCGGCGATGCCCTCGGCGCCCAGCCGCCGGGCGAACTCCTCGGCGATCGCCACGCTGCGGTGCTTCCCGCCGGTGCAGCCGACCGCGAGCGTCAGGTAGCGCTTGCCCTCGCGGCGGTAGCCGGGCAGCAGCAGCCGCAGCACCTCGCCGTACCGGTCCAGGAAGTTGGCGGCGTCCTGCTGCCCGAGCACGTAGTCGCGGACGTCGGCGTCGCGCCCGGTGTGCCCCCGCAGCTCCGGCACCCAGTGCGGGTTCGGCAGGAAGCGGGCGTCCACCACGAGGTCGGCGTCCAGCGGCAGCCCGTACTTGAAGCCGAAGCTCATCACCGTCGCGGTGAGGGGCGGGGTCTGGCCGTCGCGGGCGAACGCGTTCTCCAGGGTGGCACGTAGCTGGTGGACGTTGAGATCGCTGGTGTCCACCCACAGATCGGCCTCGCCGGCGATGCCGGTGAGCAGCGCGCGTTCGGCGGTGATCCCGTCGATGAGCGTGCCGTTCCCCTGCAGCGGGTGCTCCCGACGGACGGACTCGTAGCGCCGGACCAGCACCTCGTCGCGGGCGTGCACGTACACCACCCGGGGCCGGTGCCCGGCCTCGGAGAGGACCCGGATGGCCTCTTGTAGGTCGCTGGAGAAGGCCCGGCTGCGGACGTCGACGACGGCGGCGAACCGGCGCAGGTCCCCGCGGGCGCCCAGCTCCACCATCGGCAGCAGCAGCGCCGGCGGCAGGTTGTCCACGACGAACCAGCCGAGGTCCTCGAGCACCCGGCCGGCGCTGTTCTTCCCGGCGCCCGAGAGCCCGGTGACGACGACGACCTCGAGTGGCTGGGTCTCCGTGCTCGCCGGGTCCATCGCCGGCGAGACGTCGTTCTGGGGCCCCACCGGGGGCGTGGTGCCGGGCCCCTGGGCCGGCGCCTCGGCCTCCCTGCCGGCGTCCGCGGTCACGAGGCCACCCGGCCGACCTCGGCGGTGTTCCCGGAGCCGGCGCGCGGGACGCCCTGCTCGGCCGGGCCCTGGGGCGCGAGGGTGGTCTCCGCCGCCGGCGGCTTCCCCTCCTCGGGCGCCGGCACCGGTTCGGCCACCGCCATCTGCACCGCCTCCGCCGTCCGCCGGCCGATGCCGGGTACCGCCATGAGCTCCTCCACTGTCGCGGCCCGCAACCGTTTGAGCGAGCCGAACTGCTTCATCAACGCCTTGCGACGCGTCTCCCCGAGCCCGGGGACGTCGTCCAGGAGGGAGACCAGCATGCCGGTGGACCGCTTCTGCCGGTGGTAGGTGATGGCGAAGCGGTGGGCCTCGTCGCGCACCCGCTGCAGCAGGTAGAGCGCCTCCGAGGTGCGCGGCAGGATCACCGGGTCGCTCTCCCCCGGCAGCCACACCTCCTCCATGCGCTTGGCCAGCCCGCAGACGGCGACGTCGACGATGCCGAGCTCGTCCAGCGAGCGCGCGGCCGCGGCCACCTGGGGAGCACCGCCGTCGACCACCAGCAGGTTCGGCGGGTAGGCGAACCGGCGGGGGCGCCCCTCCTCGGCGGCGATCCCCTGCTCGTCCCGGCGGTCGGCCTCGTCCTTGAGGTGCCGGGCGAAGCGGCGGCGGACCACCTCGGCCATGGCCGCGGTGTCGTCGGTGCCCTCGGTGACGGAGAACCGGCGGTAGTCGGACTTCTTCGCCAGCCCGTCCTCGAAGACGACCATCGAGGCCACCACGTTGGTGCCCTGGACGTGGCTGATGTCGATGCACTCGATCCGCAGCGGTGCGTCGGGCAGCTCGAGCGCCTCCTGGAGCTCCGACAGCGCGAGCGAGCGAGCGGTCAGGTCGCTGGACCGCTTCACCCGGTGCCGGGCGAACGCCTCCTTGGCGTTGCGCTCGACGGTCTCCATGAGGCTGCGCTTGTCGCCCCGTTGCGGCACGCGCAGTGAGACCCGGCCGCCGCGGAGCTCCTCGAGCAGCTCGACGTAGACGTCGGCGTCGTCGGGCAGCTCGGGGACGAGCACCTCGCGCGGGACGGCCTCGCCGGCCTCACCGACGCCGGTCTCCTCGTCGACCCCGCCGTACACCTGGAGGAGGAACTGCTCCACCAGTTCGCCGGTGGTGACGTCCTCGACCTTGTCGATGATCCAGCCCCGCTGCCCGCGCACCCGCCCGCCGCGGACGTGGAAGACCTGGACGGCCGCCTCGAGCTCGTCCTGGGCGAAGGCGACGACGTCGGCGTCGGTGCCGTCGCCGAGGACGACGGCCTGCTTCTCCATCGCCCGCTTGAGCGCACCGATGTCGTCGCGGAGCCGGGCGGCCTTCTCGTACTCCATCGCCTCGGCGGCCTCGCCCATCTCCCGCTCGAGCCGCTTGATCATCGAGTCGGTGCGCCCGGCCATGAAGTCGCAGAAGTCGTCGACGATCCGCCGGTGCTCCTCGGCGCTCACCCGGCCCACGCACGGGGCGGCGCACTTGCCGATGTAGCCCAGCAGGCAGGGCCGGCCGATCTGGCCGGCGCGCTTGAAGACGCCGGTGGAGCAGGTCCGTGCCGGGAAGACGCGGGTCAGCGTGTCGAGGGTCTCGCGGATCGCCCAGGCGTGGGCGTAGGGGCCGAAGTAGCGGACGCCCTTCTTCTTGGGCCCGCGCATGACCTGCAGCCTCGGGTACTCCTCGTTCAGCGTCACGGCGAGGCTCGGGTAGCTCTTGTCGTCGCGGTAGCGGACGTTGAAGCGGGGGTCGAACTCCTTGATCCAGTTGTACTCGAGCTGGAGCGCCTCGACCTCGGTGCCGACGACGGTCCACTCCACGCTCGACGCCGTCGTCACCATCTGGCGCGTGCGCGGGTGCAGGCCCGCGACGTCGGCGAAGTAGCTGTTCAGCCGCTGCCGGAGGCTCTTGGCCTTGCCCACGTAGATGACCCGGCCGTTCGGGTCACGGAACTTGTAGACCCCCGGGGACTCCGGGATGGAGCCGACCGCCGGGCGGTACGTGGAGGGGTCGGCCATGCCTCCACACTAGGTCGCCGCACCGACACGTCGTCAGCGAGCGCACCCGTCCGTCACAACCGCCCCAGCGGTTGCGGGCAGGCGTCGAGCCCGGTCCGGCGCCAGCGCGCCGCACCGGGCTCGGGGACGCCGGCTCAGACGACCGGGCGGGACCGCCAGGGCGCGTGGGCGGCGAGCCCGGCAGTCGCGCGCTGGGCGAGGTGAACCGCCCGCCGCGCCAGCACCAGGGCCGACACGGCTCCCGCACCGCCGGCCGCGACCGTCATCACGCCCGACGCCCCACCGGTGAGGACGGACGCGGACAAGGCCAGCACAGCGAGCAGGACGATCGTCGACCGCACTCCCCCGCCGGACACGGGCGAGCCGCAGTTCGAGAGATCGGGGTCGCAGTCGGGCGTCAGCGCACTCATCGCTGTCCTCCTCCGAGGGACTCCGCCACGCTGCTCGAATGCTCTACGTGACGTCGGTCACAACGAGAGTACGGCGGTCGGGCTTCCCGCTCAACCCCCGTGGCCTCCACCCCCCGGTCCGGCGGCCCCGCGGTCCGGCGGCCCGGGGGTGCGCCGACCCCACGCAGCACGCCCACGCGCGATCCGCCACGGCGCCCGACCAGCACGCCGAGCAGCGCCGCGTGGTTCGGCGATCGCGGCACCGGGCAGGCGTGCCGGGTGGCCCGGAACGACGACCGGAAGAGGTGACCGATGATCCCGACCCTCCCCGCGCCCGACAGCTCGCTGGCCCTGCTGCGCGACGGCTACGCCTTCATCTCCCGGCGCTGTGACCAGCTCGATACGGACGCCTTCCGCACCCGGTTGCTGCTGCAGCCGGCGGTCTGCATGCGCGGCGCCGAGGCGGCCCGGATCTTCTACAGCGGTGAGCGCTTCACCCGGACGGGGGCGTTCCCCTCGTCGGTGCTGCGCCTGCTCCAGGACGAGGGCAGCGTGCAGGCGCTGGACGGCGAACCGCACCGCCACCGCAAGGACATGTTCCTCAGCGTGCTCCAGGGCACCGGCAGCGAGGCGATCACCGAGCGGCTCGCCGACGAGTGGCGCCGCGCCGTCCCCCGCTGGCAGCGGGCCGGTCGCGTCGCGCTGCACGACGCGGTGAACGAGGTGCTGACCCGTGTGGCGGCGGGCTGGGCCGGGCTGCCGATGAGCGAGCGCGACGTGCGCCTGCGCACCCGGGAGATGTCGGCGATGGTCGACCACGCCGGTGACCTGGGGCCACGGAACTGGCTGGCCAGGGTGCTGCGCAACCGCTCGGAGCGGTGGGCGCGGGACCTCGTCGAGCGCACCCGCCGCGGCGCCCTGCAGCCGCCGGCCGGCAGCGCGCTGGCCGTGATCGCCGCCCATCGCGACACCGCCGGGGAGCCGCTCACCCTGCCGGCTGCCGGGGTGGAGCTGCTCAACGTCCTGCGGCCCATCGTCGCCGTCAGCCGGTACGTCGTCTTCGCGGCGATGGCGCTGCTGCGTCACCCGTCCTGGTACGACACCTTCGCCGACGGTGACGAGACCGACCTCATGGCCTTCGTCGACGAGGTCCGCCGGTACTACCCGTTCTTCCCGTTGATCGGCGGGCGGGTGCGCCGGCCGTTCACCTGGCAGGGGCACGACTTCCAGGTGGGCCTGCGGGTGCTGCTGGACCTGTACGGCACCAACCACGATCCGCGGCTGTGGCCGGACCCCGAGGCGTTCCGCCCCGAGCGGTTCCGCGACTGGGAGGGCGATGCCTACACGCTGGTGCCGCAGGGCGCGGGCGAGTACGGGGACGACCACCGCTGCCCCGGCGAGCCGATGACCCGGCTGCTCATCGCCGAGGCGATCCGCCAGCTGACCCGGTCGATGCGCTACCGGGTGGGGGTCCAGGACCTCAGCGTCAGCCTGCGCCGGCTGCCGACGCTGCCGGCCTCCGGCTTCGTCATCTCCGACGTCCGGCCGCTGCCGACGGCGGTTCCGGCCGCGGGCTGAAGCCGCCCGCGACGTCGACGGCCCGGGCCCCGGCGTGCGGGCGCGGGCCGTCGACGTCCACCGGTCAGCTGGCCTTCTTGCGCGCCCGCTTCTTCACCGGGCCGGCCGCCGCCGCGGCGACGGCGTCGGCGTCCAGCAACGGCACGAGGTATCGGCCGGTGTGGCTCTCCGGGACCGAGGCGACGAACTCCGGCGTGCCCTCCGCGACGACCATGCCGCCGCGGAAGCCCCCCTCGGGCCCCATGTCGACCAGCCAGTCGGCGCTCTTGATGACGTCGAGGTTGTGCTCGATCACGAGCACCGAGTTGCCCTTGTCCACCAGCCCCTGGAGGACCAGCAGCAGCTTGCGGATGTCCTCGAAGTGCAGACCGGTGGTGGGCTCGTCGAGGACGTAGATGCTGCGCCCGTTGGACCGCTTCTGCAGCTCGCTCGCGAGCTTCACCCGCTGCGCCTCACCACCGGAGAGCGTGGTCGCCGGCTGGCCGAGCCGGACGTAGCCCAGGCCGACGTCGGTGAGCGTGCGCAGGTACCGGGCGATGGCCGGGATGGCGGCGAAGAAGTCCGCCGCCTCCTCGATCGGCATGTCGAGGACCTCGGACACCGTCTTGCCCTTGTAGTGCACCTCGAGGGTCTCCCGGTTGAACCGGGCGCCCTTGCACACCTCGCACGGCACGTAGACGTCGGGCAGGAAGTTCATCTCGATCTTCAGCGTGCCGTCGCCCGAGCAGGCCTCGCAGCGGCCGCCCTTCACGTTGAAGGAGAACCGGCCCGGCAGGTAGCCGCGGACCTTCGCCTCCGAGGTCTGGGCGAACAGCTTGCGCACGTGGTCCCAGACGCCGGTGTAGGTGGCCGGGTTCGAGCGCGGGGTGCGGCCGATCGGCGACTGGTCGACGTGCACGACCTTGTCCAGGTGCTCCAGCCCGGTGACCGTGCGGTGCCGGCCGGGCACCAGTCGCGCCCGGTTCAGCTCGTTGGCCAGGACGCTGTAGAGGATGTCGTTGACCAGGCTGGACTTGCCCGACCCGGAGACGCCGGTGACGGCGACGAGCATGCCGAGCGGGAAGGTGACGTCGACACCCCGCAGGTTGTTCTCGCGGGCGCCCTTCACCACCAGCTCGCGCCCCGGGGTCCGCTCGCGGCGTTTCGCCGGGACGGTGATCTCCTTGCGCCCGGACAGGTACTGGCCGGTCAGCGACCGCTCGCTGGCGAGCAGGTCCTCGACCGTGCCGCTGACCACCACCTCGCCGCCGTGCTCACCGGCTCCCGGGCCGATGTCGACCACCCAGTCGGCGGTCTTGATGGTGTCCTCGTCGTGCTCGACGACGATCAGCGTGTTGCCCATGTCGCGCAGCCGCACGAGGGTCTCGATGAGCTTGGTGTTGTCCCGCTGGTGCAGCCCGATCGACGGCTCGTCCAGCACGTAGAGGACACCGACGAGGCCGGATCCGATCTGGGTGGCCAGCCGGATGCGCTGCGCCTCACCGCCGGCCAGGGTGGCGGCCGGGCGGTCGAGGGAGAGGTAGTCCAGCCCGACGTCGACGAGGAAGGACAGCCGGGCCTGGATCTCGCGCAGCACGCGATCGGCGATCGCCTTCTCCCGCTCCCCGAGCTCCAGCGCGCCGAGCCACTGCGACGCCTCGCCGATGGAGAGGTTGGTGACCTCGGCGATGGAGCGGCCGTTGAGCTTCACCGCGAGGATCTCCGGCTTGAGCCGGGTGCCGTGGCAGACGGGACAGGGCACGTCGCGCATGTAGCCCTCGTACTTGTCCCGCATGTAGTCGCTGTCGGTGTCGTCGTGCCGGCGCTCCAGGAACGGCAGGACACCCTCGAAGGCGGCGTAGTAGCTGCGCTCGCGGCCGTACCGGTTCTTGTAGCGCACGTGCACCTGGTCGGGCGAGCCGTGCAGGATCGCCTTCTGCACCTTGGCCGGCAGCCGCTCCCACGGATCGTCCATCGAGAAGCCGATCTGCTGCGAGAGACCGGTCAGCAGTCGGGTGAAGTACTCGTTGCTCATCGAGCTCGACCACGGGGCGATCGCGCCCTGGTTGAGGCTCTTGCCGGGATCCGGCACGACGAGCTCGGGGTCGACCTCCTTGCGCGTGCCGATCCCGGTGCACTCGCCGCAGGCGCCGAAGGGCGAGTTGAAGGAGAACGAGCGCGGCTCGAGCGCCTCGAACGACAGCCCGTCGTCGACGCAGGCCAGGTGCTCGGAGAAGGTGCGCTCGCGCGCGGGGTCACCCTCCGGCAGGTCGACGAAGTCCAGGACGACCAGCCCCCCGGCCAGCCCGAGCGCGGTCTCCACCGAGTCGGTGAGCCGGCGCTTGGCGCTCTCCTTCACCGTGAGCCGGTCGACGATCACCTCGATGCTGTGCTTCTCCTGCTTCTTCAGCGCCGGCGGTTCGGTGAGCGGGTGCACGGTGCCGTCGACGCGGACGCGGGAGAACCCTTGGGTCTGCAGCGAGCTGAACAGGTCCACGTACTCGCCCTTGCGCGCCCGCACGACGGGGGCGAGCACCTGGAAGCGGGTGCCCTCCTCCATCGCCAGCACCTGGTCGACGATCTGCTGCGGGGTCTGCCGCGAGATCGGCTTGCCGCAGTTCGGGCAGTGCGGCTGCCCGGCCCGCGCGTACAGCAGCCGCAGGTAGTCGTAGACCTCGGTGATGGTGCCGACGGTCGACCGGGGGTTTCGGTTGGTCGACTTCTGGTCGATCGACACCGCCGGCGAGAGCCCCTCGATGAAGTCGACGTCGGGCTTGTCCATCTGGCCGAGGAACTGGCGGGCGTAGGCCGACAGCGACTCGACGTACCGCCGCTGCCCCTCGGCGAAGATCGTGTCGAAGGCGAGGCTGGACTTGCCCGACCCCGACAGCCCCGTGAAGACGATGAGCGCGTCACGGGGGAGGTCGATGTGGACGTCCTTGAGGTTGTGCTCGCGGGCGCCGCGGACGACGAGCCGGTCCATGTGATCCCTGTCGGTCGCTGGTGGGTGGTGCGGTGGTGGCCTGGACGGCGGCGGTCGTGGTCCGATCGCGGCCCAGCCCGTGCAACTCCGGCGCGGCCCGCGGTCGTCCACCCGGCGCTGTGAGTTGCGCCCGGTCACCGGGCGGCCGCTGCGCGCTCGGGCTCAGGCCGGCGTCGCGGTGGGGTCGAAGACGGGCGCGTACCGGCGCCAGGGCCGACGGGACTCCAGCTCGCCGGCGATCCAGAGTAGCCGCTCCTCGGCACCCGGCGGCCCGACGAACTGGACCGGCACGGGGGGCCCGCCCGGCCGGGCGCCGGCCGGCAGGACCGCGGCCGGGATGCCCGCGAGGTTCCAGGCCGCCGTCCACGGGGACCAGCGCGCGTTGGCCGTGAGGTTGGCCAGGAAGGACCGCTCGTGCCAGGGCCGGGCGGGCAGCGGCGGACCGGTGGTGACCGGCGTGAGCAGCAGGTCGACGTCGTCGAAGAAGCGCTCCATCCGCTCCCGGAACCGCTCCTGCGTCCGGGGCCGCACCAGCCCGAGCCGGCGCACCAGCCTGCCGACGCGGGCGTGCGTGCGGCTGCGGGGCTGCAGCCGCGCACGGTCGATGCCGAGGAACTCCGCGTCGTCCTCCGCCCCGGCCATCCACCGCGCGAGCGCGCCGGCCGCGGCGGCCGGGGTGACCGGCGGGTTCCGGCGCACCACCGTGTGCCCGGCCGCCCGCAGCTGGTTCACCACGGCGTCGACCGCCGCGCGGGTGGCCTCGTCCGCGCCGACGCCGGGGAGCGGCGACCGGGTGCTGACGGCGATCCGGAGCGGACGTCCGGGCGCGGCCGGGGCCGTGGGCCGCTCCCCCGCCAGCACGGCGTGCGCGACCGCGAGGTCGGCGACCGTGGTGGCCAGCGCGCCGTTGACGGCCATGCCCGACCAGTCGTCGGCGCCGATGCCACCCGGGACCACCCCGACGCCGGGCTTGAGCGTGACCAGCCCGCACGCCGCGGCGGGCAGCCGGAGGGAGCCCATCCCGTCGTTGCCGTGGGCGAGCGGGACGGCGCCGGAGGCCACTGCCGCCGCACTGCCGCCCGAGCTGCCCGCCGGCGAGAGGGCGGTGTCCCAGGGGTTGCGCGTGACCGTGCCCGGGCCGTCGGTGGCGGCGTACAGGCACAGCTCGGGCACCCGGGTGATGCCGACGACGACCGCGCCGGCCTTGCGCAGCCGGGTGACGATCTCGTGGTCGCGGCGCTCCGGTCCGCTCTCCCGCGCCGGGGAGCCGTCGGTGCACACCTCGCCGGCCACCGGCACGTTGTCCTTCACCGCGACGGGCACCCCGGCCAGCGGGAGGGCGAAGCGGGTGAGGCTCGCGTCGACCGCGGCGGCCTCGGCCAGCGCCGCCTCGCGCCGGACGACGCGGAAGGCGCCGACCCGCGCGTCGACCGCCTCGATGTGGTCGAGGTGCGCGCGGACCACCTCCACCGCCGTCAGCTCGCCCGCGCGGACCCGCGCCGCGATCTCCGTCGCCGTCAGCCCGACGATCCGCGCCCCGGGCTCCTGCGGCTCGCCCCCCGCGGCCCCGCCTCCTGCAGCGTCGCCCTGAGCGGTGCCGACACCTCCGCTAGCGTCCATGACTGGACCGTAACCGCGCCCGCCGACACTTTCCGAACGGAGTCCGGATGAGCACCCCCACCTATACCGGAGACGTCACGGTGGGCGGCCCCGCCGACGTGCGCGAGCTGCCCGGGCTGACCATCAGCAAGGTCGCGGTCAGCGAGATGGCGAACAACGCCTACCTGCTCCGGTGCACCGCCACCGGCGAGGCCCTGCTGGTCGACGCCGCCGACGAGCCGGCCACCCTCCGCTCGCTGGTCGGCGACGCCGACCTGCGCACGGTCGTCACCACCCACGGGCACTGGGACCACCACCGGGCGCTGCCCGACGTCGTGCGCGAGACCGGGGCGGCGACCGTCGCCCACCCGGCCGACGCCGCCGCCCTGCCCGTTCCGGTGACGCGGCCGGCCGAGCACGGCGACACCGTGGCGGTCGGTGAGCAGACGCTCGAGGTCGTGCACCTGCGCGGGCACACGCCCGGCAGCATCGCGCTGGTCTGGCGTGGCCCCGCCGACGCGGGGGTGCACGTCTTCACCGGCGACAGCCTCTTCCCCGGCGGCGTGGGCAAGACCTGGTCGGCGGAGGACTTCGCCAGCCTGATCGACGACGTCGAGGAGCGACTGTTCGCCGTCCTCCCGGACGACGCCTGGATCTACCCCGGGCACGGGCGGGACACCACCCTCGGCGCGGAGCGCCCGCACCTGGGCGAGTGGCGCGAGCGCGGCTGGTGACCCCGCCGGTGGTTCCGGGTGCACCAGGCGCCATCCGGCCGTCGACAGGTACCCCGGCGAGGTCAGCTGACCGCCGCGCCGGGACGGAAGGCGTACACCGCGGCGAGCCGGAGCCGGGTCGCCGCCGCGTAGGCCGGTAGTCGGGTGAGCGTGGCGGTGGACGGGCGGTACCCCTCGAGCACCGCGTCGCGCAGCACCGCCGCGGTTCCGAGAAGACCCTGCTGCTCCCGCAGCTCCAGGTGGACCAGCAGATTGGCCACGTCGAGCGCCGGCTCCCCGGCGGCGAGCAGGTCGAAGTCGAGCAGCCCGACGGACCCGTCGTCGGCCACGAGCACCTGCCGGTCGTGCAGGTCCCGGTGCAGGAGCGCCGGTGGACCGGCCGGCCGGTCCGCCAGTGCGCGGGCCACGTCCTCGACACCGGGGACGTCCGCCGCTCCGAACGTGCGGGCCAGCTCCGCCCACCGACGGAGCACCGCCACCTCCGCCGCTGCGTCGTGCACCGGCGTACCCGGCGGTACCGGCGCCCGGTGCAGCGCAGCCAGGGCCGTGCCCAGCGACCGGCAGGCCGGCACCGCGGCTGCGGAGGCGAGCAGTTCGTGCAGCGGCCGGCCCGGCAGGGCGGCCGTGGTCAGCCGGCCGAGTCCGAGGTCGGACCCGAGCAACCGCGGTGTGCGCACCGGCAGCCGGGGCACCCGCTGGGCCGCGAGCAGCAGGCCCGGCAACCGGTCCGGCCGCACCACCTTCGTGTAGGCCACTGCTCCGTCCGGTCCGCCGTGGCGCAGCACCGCGCGCCGCTCCGGGCGGTGGGCCAGCAGAGCGGCGCCCGGAGCGGCGAGGAGCTCGCCCAGGCCGCGCAACCGCCGGTCGGCGCCCTGGGGCTGCAGCACGAGGCCGCCATGCACGGTCGCGCCGACGGTCGCCTCGGCGACCGCCCGGGCGCGTCCGGGATCGCCGAACCACTGCCCCGCGGTCGGCCCCCCGCCCAGCGTGGCCTCCAGGAGCAGGTGCTCCGGACCTCGCGGCCAGGCCCGCAGCAGCCGACCGCCCAGGCTCTCGACGGCGGCGCAGGCGGCGGCGAGCCGGGTGCGCGTCCGGCTCCCGTTCACGACAGGGCCCGCTCGGCGGCGTCCAGGGCGCGGACCAGACCGCTGTCCCACGCGGGTTCGGCCAGCCGGAAGGGCTCCGGCGCCCGGCGCAGCAGCGCAGCGGCGGTGTGGGCGGCCAGCTGACGAGCCGGGGGCAGCGCACGGATCGTGGCGTAGCCGGCGAGCACCGGCTCCACGTCCCCCCCGTGCCCGCCACCGTCGAGACGGGCGCCGGCGATCATCGACGCGAGGTCGGCGGCAGGATCGTCGAGCGCCAGCTCGTCGAGGTCGGCGAGCGCCGGGCCGCTCGGCCCGACGACCACCTGGTCGGCCGAGAAGTCACCGTGGCAGACCCGCAGCCCGGGCGGTGGTCGGAGCCGCGCCGCGATCACCGCGGCCAGGCCCAGGGCGCGGCCGGCCTGCGCGGGGAGCAGCCGCGCCACGAGGCGGGCTCCGGCCCGCGTGCTCTCCGCGACCGTCTCGGGACGGCGCCGCAGCCCCGGGGCGGAGTGCTGGTGGAGCTGCGCCAGCGCCCGGCCCGTGGCGCGGAGCAGCGGCGCACGGTCGCCGACGGGGACGTCGCTCAACGCCTCACCGGGCAGCCACTCCATGACCGTCAGGCCGAGGCCGGCATCCGCGGCGACGAGCCCCGGCGTGCGCACCCGGGCCGTGCCGAACGCGGAGAGGGCGGTCACCAGTTCGGCGGTGACGGCCGGCCGGTGGACACGCATCAGCACCGGCTCCCGGCCGGCGGCGGTGAGGACGCCGACCCACCGGCGGGCGGGCTTGTACCGCAGCACCCGGATCGTCGCCGCGGCGAGCGGCCACCCCGGGAGCAGCGGAGCCAGGACGCCGGGCCCGCCGCCCGGCCCGGCCAGCGCGGCGACACCCGGCAGGTCGCGGTCGGCCGCCCCGGTGGTGAGCAGCAGGCGCCTGCCCTCGTCCACGGCGAGCACCGTTCCGCCCGGGGCCCGGCGCCGGGTCTTGGCGAGCTTGGGCGCGCTGTGGCCGGCCCAGGCGCTGAGCACCGCGGGGACCGCGCCCGCCCCGGTGCGCAGCTCCAGGCCGAGCACGCAGCCGGTGCCCGGCTTGTACCGGAGGTAGCGGCGTCGCGCGGTCCCGAGGCCGTGCCCGGCCAGCCAGCCGGCCAGCACGTCGTCGTCCAGCAGCACCGGCAGGCCCGGCAGACCGGGGTCACGGGCGGCGAGGTCGGCGTCAGCGGGCTGCACGGGGGAACTCCTCGGACCGCGTCGCCGGCCGGTCCGCCGGCACGACGGAGATCGGCGCGGTGCGCGGGTGCTCCGCCGGCAGCGGGACCGGCCCGGTCGGCAGGACCGCCTCGGGCCGCCCGGTGCGGAGCACCCGGCCGTCCTCCATCCAGAACACCCGGTCGGCGTTCCGGGCTGCGGCGAGGTCGTGGGTGATCACGAACGTGGTGCGCCCGTGGGTCAGCCGGGCCAGCGCCGCGGTCACCTCCGCCTCGGTGTCCTCGTCGAGGCCGGTGAGCGCCTCGTCCAGGACGACGATCGGGGCGTCGCGGAGAGCGGCCCGTGCGATGGCGATCCGCTGCCGCTGGCCGCCGGACAGCGTCGAGCCGCGCTCGCCGACCACGGTGTCGTAGCCCTGCGGCAACCGCCTGACGAAGTCGTGTGCACCGGCGAGCCGGGCGGCCGCCTCGATCTCCTCCTGGGTGACCTCCCGGTCGACACCGAGCGCGATGTTCTCCCGCACCGATGCGGCGAACAGCACGCTCTCCTGGAGCACGATGGACACGCTCGCGCGCACCGACGCGACGGTGAGGTCGCGGAGGTCGTGCCCGTCGAAGGCGACGGTGCCCGTGTCCGGGTCGCGCAGCCGGGACAGGAGCGAGACGAGGGAGGATTTCCCCGCCCCCGAGGGGCCGACGACGGCGATCCGCTCCCCCGGCCGCACCCGCGCGCTCACGCCCCGCAGCACGGGATGACCGGGCTCGTAGGCGAGGTGGACGTCGTCGAACTCGACGTAGCCGAGCAGTGCGGGGCACGGGCGTGCCCACGGGGCGTCCCGCAGCCCCGGCTCCTCCTCCAGGACGTCGACGATCCGCTCCCCGGACGCGGCGGCCTTGGAGATCCGGCCGGTGTACTTCGCGATGTCGCGCATCGGCTTGAACGCCGTCTTCAGGTAGGTGAGGAAGACGGTCAGCTCGCCGGGAGTCAGGTCACCGGCCAGGACCTGACGGGCCCCGACGTAGAGGACGATGCCCGTGGCCAGGCCTACGAGGACGTCGGTGCTGCGCTCCAGCCCGGCAGAGAGCCGCTTGGCCCGCACGCCGTCGCGCAGGCTTCGCTCGTTGCTGCCGCCGAAGCGCTGCTGCATGCGCTCCTCGAGGGAGTAGCTCTGCACCACCGTCATCGCCCCGAGCGACTCGGTGGCCAGCGACGCCAGCGCTCCCTCGGCCGTGCGCTGGGTCCGCGAGACGCCACTGATCCGCCGGGTGAGCCGCACGCTGATCAGCCCGAAGAGCGGGAAGACCAGCAGCACGACCATCGCCAGCTGGAGGTTGAGCGCGGCGACGACCGCGAGCATCCCGAGCAGCGTCACGGCGTTACCGAACAGGGGCAGCGCCGCGGTGACCGTCGCCTCCTGCAGCCGGCCGACGTCCCCGGTGACCCGCGTGACCAGGTCCCCGGTCCTCGCACGGTCGTGGAACGCCATCGACAACCGGTTGAGGTGGGCGTACAGCTCGCCGCGCACCCGGGTGAGCACCCGGTTCCCGGCCAGCGCGAAGCAGACGGTCATGCCGAAGGAGGCCAGCGCCCTCAGCGCGACGACCGCGAAGACGGCGATCGAGGCGACGACCAGCACGGTGCCCAGGTCGTCACGCGGTGCGACGGAGAGGTCGGCGCCGGCAGCGACCACGACGGCGTCGATGACCCAGGCCAGCGGCCAGGGCTCCAGCAGCCGCATGGCGACCTCGGCGAACAGGGCGAGCAGCCCCAGCAGGAGCAGCCGGCGCTGGCTGCGCACGTGCGGGCCGAAGCGGCGCAGCGTGCGCCGCAGCCCCGGCAGCGCCGAGCGCAGGCCGATCGGCCGCTCACGGCGGATCGGCGTGCCCGTCCTCACCGCGGCACCCCCGGCCCCGCCGGCGCGGCCGTCCCGAGCGCGTGCGCGAGCGAGCGGCGGACGACGTCCCGCCAGGTGTGCCGGGACACCGCGGCCGCGCGCCCGGCGGAGCGGAGGCGCTTCCGCTCGGCGGCATCCGCGCGCAAGGCCGACAGGGCGGCGGCCAGCGCGGCCGGGTCGCCGGGCGGGACGAGCCGGCCCAGCGGCCGCCCGTCGGGCCCGCCGCCGAGGATGCCCGGCACCTGCCCGACCCGGCTCGCGACGACCGGGAGCCCGGCGGCGAGGTACTCGTAGACCTTCAGCGGGGAGAAGTAGCTGTTCTCGTCGGCGGGGTAGGGCGCCACTCCGACGTCCATGCGCTGCAGCTGGGCCGGCACGTCCGCCGGCGGCAGGGCGCCGGTCGCCTCGGCCACGGCGCCGACCTCCGCCGCCCGGGTCAGCAGGGCCGGCCCCATCGGCCCGTCACCCACCAGCAGCAGCCGCCAGGTCGGGTCGTCCACGGACAGAGCGGCGACGGCGTCGACCAGCGTCTCCACGCCGTGCCACGGCTTGAGGGTGCCGACGAAGCCGACCGTGAACGGCGTGCCCCATGCCGGGGTCACCGGCCGCGACGTCGGCTGCACCCGCTCGACGTCGACCCCGTTGGGCTCGGTCCGCACCCGGTCGGGACGGCGGGACACCGACCGTGCCCAGGCGGCGACCGGGTCGCTGACGCACACGACCGCCGTCGCCGCGGAGAGGGCCGCGGAGGCGACGGCCTCGGCGCCCGCGCGGTCGGCCAGCGACCGGTGCGCGGCCTGCTCCGCGGGCAGCGGCGCGTTGACCTCCAGCACGCTGGGCACGCGGGCTCCCTGCGCCCAGGCGGTCGCGGTCCGCCCCCACAGCGAGTACCGCTCGTAGACCAGCTCGGGTCGGATCCGATCGAGGCAGGCGGCGACGGCGGCGTCGCAGGCCTGCGCGGAGCGCTCCCGGTCAGCGTCCTTTCCCGTGACCGGTGGCAGACCGTCCAGCGTGAGGCCGGGCAGCGGCTCGCCGCCCAGGCGGGGACTGAGGACGTGCACCTCGTGCCCGTCGGCGGCGAGCTCGCGGAGGACCGCCTGCAGGTGCACCGACGCGCCCTTGCTGCCGAAGACCGGGATGCCCGGATCGGTGCAGACGACGGCGACGCGCATCAGCCGGCCACCACGGCCTGCGTGCGGGCCGTCGACGCGCTCCCCGTGGGAGCTGCAGCGGGCGGGAAGCCGGCCGCGACGCCGGCCGCCTGCCGGCGGGCGTCGAAGTCGGCCTCGATGCGGTGCCGCGCCGACGTCGCCAGCCGGGCGCGCAGGTCGGCGTCGTCCAGCAGTCGGCCCAGAGCGGTCGCGAGCGCCCCGGGGTCGCGCTCGGGCACCAGCAGGCCGGTCTCCTCGTCCCGCAGGACCTCGGGGATGCCGGTCACCGGCGTCGCGACGCACGGCGTCCCGAGTGCCATCGCCTCCAGCAGCACGGTGGGCAGCCCGTCGC
Source organism: Blastococcus sp. SYSU DS0753 (assembly GCF_054051175.1). Lineage (NCBI taxonomy): Bacteria > Bacillati > Actinomycetota > Actinomycetes > Geodermatophilales > Geodermatophilaceae > Blastococcus > Blastococcus sp. SYSU DS0753. The sequence goes on from NZ_JBJHAT010000007.1 coordinate 84,541, forward strand.
GGTTCCCGTCGACGCCGACGACGCAGGGCGCGGCGAAGACGGCGGCCGAGCCGACCACCCTCCGCACCTCCTCCTGGGTGAGCGCCCCGGTCATCGTCACGACGTCGTGGAGCCCCAGCCGGCCGACCCGGGCGGCCAGCTCGCCGGCCAGCGGTCCGGTGCCCACCAGCTGCACCGAGAGCTCGCGGCCACGGGCGCGCAGCAAGGCGACGGCGTCCAGCAGGTCCGCGAACCCCTTCTTCTCCACCAACCGGCCCACCGCCGCGATCACCGGCGGGCGGTCCGTGACCGGGTTGCGCGGGAAGGCGGCGAGGTCCAGGCCGTTGTAGACCCGCCGGACCCGGTCCGCGGCGGAACCGAAGCGGCCGCGCAGGTGCGCGAGGTTGAAGTCGCTGATCGTGACGACGTCGGCGGCGTCGACCAGCTTGGCGCGCAGCTCCTCGTGCCGGACCTCGCTGTGGAAGATGTCCTTCGCGTGGGCGGTGAACGAGTACGTGATCCCCGCCAGCCGCGCGGCGAGCCGGGCGACCGTGGTCGCGACGGACGCGAAGTGGGCGTGCAGGTGCGTGACTCCCCCGGCGCGGACGGCGAGTGCGAGCTCCAGCGCCTGCGCGGCGTCGAGCGCGTCGGCGTCCCACAGCTCGTCGGCGTGGTGGGCGAGGTCAGGCAGCCCGGCGCGGGCGTCCCGGAACGCCGTCCACAGGTCGTCGGCGCGGATGCTCGACGAGCGCAGGTAGGTGACCGGCGCCCGCAGGCGGGCGAGCGACTCGTGGAAGCGGCCGTCGGCCGGTGGCCGCAGGGAGAAGACCGCGACGTCGAGACCGCGCTCCTGGTGGGCGAGCAGCTCGGTGACCACGAAGGTCTCGGAGAACCGTGGGTACATCTTCAGCACGTAGCCCACGCGGCCGGGGCGGATGGGCTCAGGCAGCTGCACGACGGACCTCCTGCAGCGCGGTGCCGCCCGCGCCACCGGTCCCGCGGGCGGAGCGGCCGAGGGGCGGACGGGACCGGCCGCCCAGCACCAGGTCGGCCAGGTGCGGGACCCGGCGCAGCCCGTCCAGGTCGACCGGCGCACCGGCCGGGGCGGGCGTGCTGACCGCGGTCGCCAACCAGTCGCCCAGCACGGCGCCGCTCAGGTCGGCCGGGCGGCAGTAGTCGAGCAGCCCGCGCTCGGCGAGCCGTTCGGCACGTACCAGCTGCTCCTCGCGTGGGGCCACCCGCGGGACGACGAGCGCCCGGACGCCGGCGGCGAGGAGCTCGCAGACGCTGTTGTACCCGCCCATCGAGACCACCGCGGCAGCCGCGGCGAAGAACTCCTCGCTGTCCGGCACGAAATCGAGGACGGTCAGGCGCTCGTCGGCCGCGGCAGCGGCCCGGACGGCGTCGCGCACGGAGGCCGCCATGAACGGCCCGGTGAGCAACACCCCCCGGTGCCCCTCGGGCAGCGGCGCCGAGGCGAAGGCCCGGGCCAGCTCCTGGCCGTCCTGCCCACCACCCACGGTGCAGAGGACGTAGGGCTCGGCGGGCGGGGTGAGCCGGGCGGTCGGGCGGCTTCGCGGGCGAACGGTGTCCCGGCGGCCGTGCCCGAGGTAGCCGGTGTACTGGACCATGGCGACCACCTCGGGCGGCAAGCGGTACTCGGCGACCGGGTCGTAGACGACGGGATCGCCGTAGACCCACACCGCGTCGAAGTAGTCGACGAGGATCTCGGTGGTGGCCGACCGCTCCCACTCCTCGATCGCCACCTCGGGGCGGTCGAGCACCTCCCGCAGCCCCAGGACGACGCGGGTGTCTCCCAGCTCGCGGAGCGTGCTCAGCGCCGGGAGCAGCTCGCCGCAGACCCCGGCGGCGACCTTGTCGACGACCAGCAGGTCGGGGGCGAAGGCTCCCAGAGCGGCGTCCAGGATGCGCGCCCGGACGTCCAGCACCACCTCGAGCGGGCTGGCCAGCGCACGGGCTGCGTAGTCCCCGTCGTCGGTCTTCCGGATCGTGGGCAGCGTGAGGACGTCCGTGCGCGGTGGGAGCGGAAGCATCGCCGCCTCCGGGTTGCCGGTCAGCAGGAGCACGTCCGTGTCGGGGCGTGCCGCCACCAGCGCGGCGGCCAGGGCGATGTTTCGGCGCGTGTGCCCGAGACCCTGGGTGTCGTGCGAGTAGAACGCGATCCGCCGCAGCCGCGGCGAGGCCTGTGAGGTGCGCGAGGGCTGGGGTGTCGGCGACATGAGGTCCTCCGGCGACGAGGACGTGGCCGTCCGGTGTCGAGTGGGTGACCCCACCGTGCCCAGCTCGCGTGGCACCCCGGTGAGCCGTGGATGAGAGAGACCTCATCCACGGGCGGGTCGAACGGCACGCGGGGCGCGTGGCCGGCCCCGCTCGCGGCGTCAGTCCTCGGTGAAGAGCGCCACCAGCTCGTCGGGCGTGCCGGGCACGTGCAGCGGGAGCACGGAGACCGACCACTCCGGGCGCCGCTCGTCGACGCCGAGCGCCAGGTCCCACGCCGCGCGGGGGGTGAGCGGGCCGAAGCAGGCGTCGTCGCCGTCCTCGCCCAGGTCGACCTCGACGAGCCACTGGTCCGACAGGTCGGCGGCGAGCTCGGCGAAGTCGGGGGCCGCGTCCTCGTCGGGCTCCGGGGAGTCGATCCGGACCGGGTAGATGAGCGCCATCCTGCGCACGGTAGGCCCCCGGGCCCCGTCCGGCATCCCCCGGACGCCCGGGGCGCCGGGGAGTGCCCCGACCGTAGGTTGGGCGCATGACGACGCCGCGGGACGACGGTCGCTCCATGCGCGAACGGATGCTGGCCGGCGAGCCGTACCTCGCCGACGACCCGGAGCTCGGCGAGCTCAGCTCGCGGGCCCTCGACCTCGCCGACGCCTACAACGCGACGTCGGTCCGCCAGGCCGGGCTGCGCCGGAAGCTGCTCGAGCAGCTGCTGGGGTCGGTCGGCGAGGACACCGAGCTGCGCCCGCCGTTGCGCGTCGACTACGGCCGGCACCTGACCGTCGGCGCCCGCTGCTTCGCCAACTTCGGGCTGGTCGCCCTCGACGTCGCCCCCATCACCATCGGGGACGACGTGCAGATCGGGCCCAACGTCCAGCTGCTCACGCCCACGCACCCGGTGGAGGCGGAGCCGCGGCGGCAGAAGTGGGAGGCCGCGCAGCCGATCACCATCGGCGACAACGTCTGGCTCGGCGGCGGGGTCATCGTCCTGGCGGGCGTCACGATCGGCGCGAACACGGTCGTCGGCGCGGGCGCCGTCGTCACCCGGGACCTGCCGGCCGACGTCGTCGCGGTCGGCAACCCGGCACGCGTCGTGCGCCACCTGGACGAGGCCCGGTAGCCGACGAGCCGCCGCCGGCGTCCCCGTGGGAACGCCGGCGACGGCTCGACCGGTCGGAGGCCGACGGGGCGCGGCCGGTGCGACCGCGCCCCGTCAGCCGTCAGTCGTCAGTCCACGACCTCGTGACCGTGCACGTGGTCGTGCGCGAGGCCGCCGCCGCCGGCCGCCTCCCTGAACGTGCCCTGCTCGCCGGCCGGGGCCGGCAGCTCGAACGCCGGACCGGGGACCGGTCGGCCCGGGACGCCGTTCACCGACTCCGTGGAGAAGGCGAACGTGAGCATCGCGAAGGCGATGAGGTCGCTGTTCACGTCCAGCGCGTCGAGGGCCATGTTGTCGATCTGGTCGCAGGCCAGGTGGTAGCACGGGTCGAACTGCTCGCCCGCGGTACCGCCCCAGATCGCCGCCTGCTCCTCGGTCTTGCGCACCTCGGCGCCGGTGAACAGACCCCCGGACGGGATGCCGGCGTTGATGAACGCCTGGTAGTCGCTGCGGCCGGAGTACTCCGCGTCGTCGTAGGGCACCCCGATCTTGGTGTAGTACGACTCGTAGAGGTCCTCGATCGCGGTGGAGCCCGCCGGGATCGGGGCCGAGGCGTCCCAGGTGGACTCGTCCGAGTCGTAGACCATCTGCACGTAGTTCGGCGACGCGACCATGTCGTAGTTCATGTAGAGCGCGATGCGGTCGAGCTCGGACTGCGGCAGCTTCTCGACGTAGCTCGTCGAGCCGACCAGCCCCTGCTCCTCCGCGGCCCACCACGCGAACCGCAACGTGTTGTGCGGCTTCATCCGAGCCATCGACAGCGCCGTCTCGAGCAGCGCCGCCGACCCCGAGCCGTTGTCGTTGATACCGGGTCCGACCTCGACGCTGTCCAGGTGGGCACCCGCCATGACGACGTTGTTCCGGTCCCTGCCCCGCAGCTCCGCGATGACGTTGTAGTCGGTGCGGGTCTCCGCGGGGAGCACCTTCACGAAGGCGGTGGCACCGTCGGCCGCCAGGGCCTCGCCCTGCGCGAAGCTGGCACCGACGACCGGGATGCCGTGCTGCACCGTGGTGCCGTCGCCGAGGGTCGCCGCGTTGGCGACGATCAGCTCCATGCGGTCGGGGCCGTTCCCCTGGTTGAAGATGATCACCGCCTCGGCGCCGGCCTGCTCGGCGTTGGCCGCCTTGTCGCCGAAGTTGCAGGTGCCGCGCTGGACGAGGGCGATGTCGGCCGGGCCGGTGAGGTCCAGCCCGGCGAAGTCCTCGGCCTCGCAGCCGCTGCTGGAGGCGGCCGGGTCGGTCAGTGCGAGGTCGACCGGTACGACGGCGCCCTCCACCGTGCCCGAGCCGCTGCCGGTGAAGACCCCGGTCTCGTACTCGGCCTCGACGGGGGTGAGCTGGCGCAGCTCGGCGGGGAAGTTGAACGTGACCTCGACCGGGTCGAGCGTGACGTCGAACCTGGCCTGCCGCAGCAGGCCCGCGACGTACTCCACGCTGTCGGCGTAGCCGTCCGTGCCCGCCGCGCGGCTGCCCGGGTAGACCGGGTCGTCGCTGTTGTCCGCGATCTCCTGGAACGCGCGCTGGTGCTCGAGGATGTCCTCGAGGTCGACGCACTCCAGCAGCTTCTCGTACGTGATGTTGTGCCGGCGGTCGCACGGATCCCGGGGCAGGGTGTTCGAGTCCCGCGGTGCGGCGGTGGCCGTGGCGGGGAGGGCCAGCGCCAGCAGCAGTCCGCTGGTGCCCAGTGCGATGGCTCGAGCCGCCGTCCGTCGTGCGGACGCGGTCCGTCGTTCGTTCACGCTCGATCCCTTTCGATCGGTGGTCGGCGGGATCCCCGCCGGCGCCGGCGCCCTTGCCGGCACCGGAACTCCACCGGAGGAGAGGGAGCTTGCATAGGGGGAGTTCGCGATCCGGAACTGGCAGGAGCCCGCGCGGCACCCACCCGTCGAGGGCTCTTCTCCGCGGCCGACCAGCGGATTCAGGCGTGAGCCAGGTCACGACACGCAGAAAACGGAAACGACCCTCCGTGACGGGCTGCGACGCTCGGCGACCGTCGCCGGGCGGGCGGGACCTCAGCCCGCCCGGCCGGCCCCGTCCACCGGAAGCCACCGGCGCCACCAGCGGAGCAGGTGCTCCAGGCGGTCCACCCGGTGCCGGGGGCGGCCGCGTCGCGCCAGCTCGTGCCCCTCGCCGGGGAACAGGAGCAGCTCTGCCGGCACCCCGCGCCGGACCAGCTCCGCGTACAGCCGCTGCCCCTGCTCCAGCGGCGTCCGCCGGTCCTCCTCCGCGTGGACGACCAGGGTCGGGGTGCGGATCGTCCCTGCCCGGGCCAGCGGGCTCTGCGCCGCCAACCGCTCGGGGTCGCTGCCCAGATGCGTGTCGACCAGGTACCAGCCCGCGTCGGAGGTACCGGCGAAGGCGACCGGGTCGATGAGCGCCCCCTCCACCACGGCCGCCGCGAACCGGTTCGTCCGGCCGATCAGCAGCGCGGCCAGCGAGCCGCCGTAGGCGCTGCCCATGATCCCCACCCGACCGGCGTCCAGCGCCGGCTCGGTGAGCACCGCGTCGAGGAAGGCCAGGACGTCCTCGGCGTCCGGGCCGCCCCACGCGCCCCGGACGGCCCGCCCGTGCGCCGCGCCGTAGCCGGAGGAACCACGCGGGTTGCACTGCACGACCGCGTACCCGGCGGAGACGAGGACCTGGACCTCCTCCGCCAGCTCCCATCCGCACTGGCGGAACGGCCCGCTGTGCACCACGAGCAGCACCGGGTGCGGGCCCGGCCCCGGTGGCGCGGTCACCCAGCCGTGCACCGGGTACCCGTCGGGGGCGTGCGCGGTGCACTCCCGCATCCGGTGCAGCCGACCGGTGGCACCGAGGTGGCGGCCGAAGCCGGTGAGCAGCCGGCGCCCCCCACCGCCGACGGCCAGCAGCTCCCCGGCCGACCGGTCGTGGCCCACCGTGGCGACGACGACCCCGCCCCCGGCGGCGATGCCCCGGACGGTGAACGGGCCGTCGACGAGCGTCTCGGGTGGCCCGCCGTCCAGCGGAACCCGCAGCAGCTCGACCGCGCCCCGTCGTTGGACGCCGACCAGCACCGCTCCGTCGGCCAGCACGGTCGCGGGGGTCGTGTCGCCCCGCCCGTGCTGCTCGGGGTCGAGGAGCACCGCCAGCGGGCCGCCGTCGACGGGGACCCGGCAGGGCACCGCCTGCCGGGCGGCCGCGTCCACGCCGTCCGGGCCCAGGTCGGGGATCGCGGTGAGCACGATCGTGGCGCCGTCCGGCGTGTACGCCGGGGAGGAGCAGTCGCCGCGGGACTGCGTGACGCGACGGAGCGCGGACCCGTCGGGGCCGATGACGTACACGTCCCGGACCAGGTCCCGGTCCGCCCGGTCGTGGCGCGCCGACACGAACGCCAGCTCGGCGCTGCCCGGGTGCCAGGCCACGTCCGCGCAGTCCGCCTCCCCCGCCGTCACCTGCACCGGCTGCGGGGGCGCGGCGGTGTCGTCGGCGAAGTCGGCCGGCAGCGAGGCGACGAAGACCTGGGCGGGGCGGTCGCGGAAGAAGCCCAGCCCGTCCCGGCGGTAGGTCAGCGTGGTGATCAGGCGCGGCGGCTCGGCCTCCGGGCTCACACCGGGGACCGTGCCGTACCGGCCGTGCTCGGGCACCCGTGCGACGTAGGCGATGCGGCGGGAGTCCGGGGACCAGGCCGGCGCACCGGCACCCAGCGGGTGGTCGGTCAGCCGGCGCGGCGCGCCACCGGCGGCGGGCAGCACCTGCAGCTGCGGACGGCCACCTGGTTCCGCGCCCAGATAGGCCAACCACCGACCGTCCGGGGAGAACTGCGGGTCGGTGTCGCACCGGCCGGTGGTGAGCGGGCGCGCGGGCGCGGAGCCGTCGGTGGGCACCGCCCACAGCTGGCTGCGGTACTCGTCGGCGACGGGGTCGGGCCAGCCGACGGCCACGACCGCCATCCGACCGTCGGGCGAGACCGTCGGCGTCCCCGGCGTGCGCAGGAGGGCGAGGTCCGACGGGCGCATGCCGGCGACGCTAGCCGAGGGATCGGGGCCGGCCGCCCGGCGGCCGGGCCGTCGCCGTCAGCGTGCTGCGCCGCCTCCGCCCGGGCCGCTGGTGTCGGCGATCCGCGCCTCGGCCGCTGCTGCGGCCTCGGGCCCTCCCGGCGCCACCGCCTCGGCCTCCTCCGGCTCGATCACCGGCTCGTCGGCCGAGACGAGCTGGCCCCGCGTGCGCAGCAGGCTGGCGATCGTGGCGACCACGAGGACGCCGAGGATGACCGACAGCGACAGCCAGATCGGGATCTCGGGAACGGCCTCGAGGTGCTCGCCGCCGTTGATGAACGGCAGCTCGTTCGTGTGCAGCGCCTCCATCACCAGCTTGACCCCGATGAAGGCGAGGATCACGGCGAGGCCAAGCGAGAGGTAGACCAGGCGCTTGAGCAGGCCACCCAGCAGGAAGTAGAGCTGACGCAGCCCCATGAGCGCGAAGACGTTGGCCGTGAAGACGATGAACGCCTCCTGGGTGAGGCCGAAGATCGCCGGGATGCTGTCGAGCGCGAAGAGCAGGTCCGTCGTCCCCAGGGCGAGGAAGACGATGATCATCGGCGTCCAGAGCTTCGCGCCGTTCTCCGTGACCCGGACCTTGGCGCCCCGGAAGTCCTGGGTCATCGGCAGCACCCGGCGCATGCGCCGGATGAACGGGTTCTCCTCGTAGTCCTCGTCCTCGCCGCGGTGGCGGACCAGGTTGATCGCCGTGTAGACGAGGAACGCGCCGAAGACGTAGAAGACCCAGGTGAAGCGCTCGATCACCGCGGCGCCCAGCAGGATGAAGATGCCGCGCAGGACCAGCGCGATGATGATGCCGACCATCAGGGCCTCCTGCTGCAGGTGCCGCGGCACCCGGAAGCGGGCCATGATGATCACGAACACGAACAGGTTGTCGACCGAGAGCGAGTACTCGGTCAGCCAGCCCGCGTAGAACTCGGTCGCGGAGGTGCCGTCGGCGACCCAGAACAGGATTCCGCCGAACACGAGGGCCAGCGCCACGTAGAACGCGACCCAGCCTCCCGCCTCCTTCGTGCTGGGTTCGTGCGGGCGGCGGGCGACGATGGCGAGGTCGGCGAGCAGCAGGACGGTCAGCCCCACCAGCGTCGCGACCTCGAACCAGACGGGGAGGGCCACGCGCCGGAACGCTACGTACCGGAACGGCGGCCCGCCCGGCGAACGACGGGCCGGGGGCGGTGAGGCTGCTCACGTGCCGCCGCGGCCCGCCGGACGGCCGGCTCCGCCCGGGGAGACCACCCCGGGCGGAGCCGGCCGGGGCTCAGTCCGTCGAGCCGTCGTCCCGCGAAGTCACCGGGGCGTTCCTCGGGTCCGGCGGACCCTCGCCGCGCCCGGGGGTGTCCAGACCGTCGTGGCTCCCCGGAGCGGGCACGTTGCGCCCGGTCCGGTCGGCGCCCGGGTCCCCGGCACCCGTCGGGCTGGTGTAGCCGGCTGCCTCGTCGCGCTTGTTCTTGGCCAGGCTGGCGACGGTGGTGATCAGCAGGGTGACGAGGATGACCGTCAGGGACAGCCACGTCGGGATCTCGGGCACCACGGTGACGTGCTCCCCACCGTTGATGAACGGCAGCTCGTTCTCGTGCAGGGCGTGGATGAGCAGCTTGATCCCGATGAAGCCGAGGATCACCGCGAGGCCGTAGGCCAGGTAGACCAGGCGGTCCAGCAGGCCGTCGATCAGGAAGAAGAGCTGCCGCAGCCCGAGCAGCGCGAAGGCGTTGGCGCTGAACACCAGGTAGGTCTCCTGGGTCAGCCCGAAGATCGCCGGGATGGAGTCGACGGCGAAGAGGATGTCGGCGCTGCCGATGGCCACCAGTGCGATCGCCAGGGGCGTGATGTAGCGCTTGCCCTCGAGCTTCGTGACCATCCGGTCGCCGTGGTACTCCTTCGTCGTCGGCACGGCCTTGCGGGTGAGGCGGAGGAGGAGGTTCTCCTTGAACTCCTCGTCCTCGTTGTGCCCGCCGCTGCGCGCCTGCGCCCAGGCGGTGTAGATGAGGAATCCGCCGAAGAGGTAGAAGACCCAGCTGAAGTTGTTGATCGCCGCGGCGCCGACGAGGATGAAGGCGGTCCGCAGGACCAGCGCGAACGCGATCCCGAACAGCAGCACCTTCTGCTGCAGCTCCCGCGGTACCGCGAAGCTCGCCATGATCAGCACGAAGACGAACAGGTTGTCCACCGAGAGGCTCTTCTCGGTGATGTAGCCGGCGAAGTACTCACCGCCGTACGTGCCGCCGTAGGCCCACAGGATCAGCAGTCCGAAGACGACCGCGATCCCGACGTAGATGGCCGACCAGGTGGCCGATTCCCGCAGGGTCGGCGCGTGCGGCGTGCGCACGTGCCCGTAGAAGTCGAACACGAGCATGCCCACGATCGCGCCGACCGTGACCGCCCACACCCAGAAGGGCACGTCCATTGCAGAAGACCTCCGGTATCACTGCCAGCCATCCGGCACCGGAGGTCTCTCCCGCCGCCGGCCCGAGGCCTGCGGCCGGCAGCACCGGAGGCCATGGGACCTCGTGATGACGACGCTGCCGCGCGGGGATACTCCCCTCCATTGTGCATCCCGCCGCCGTGCAGACGTCGTCGGATGCGGGCGCCGGGGTGCTGGGCGACACGCTACCCCGAGGGCGCCGGAACCACCGCCCGTGCGTCCAGGCGCGCCGCCCGGCCCCGCTCCCGGGCCCACCGACCGGCCGCCGTCAGGCGTGCGCGGCGTCGAACTGGCGCAGCTCCTTCTTCAGCTCGTTCAGCTCGTCCCGCAGGCGGGCGGCGACCTCGAACTGCAGCTCGCGGGCGGCGGCGAGCATCTGCTCGTTCATCTGCGTGATCAGGTCGGCCAGCTCGGCACGCGGCAGGCCCTGCACGTCGATCGAGCCGGCCTTGACCTTGCCCTTCGACGACAGCCCCGGCACCGGGGCCTTGCCGCGGGACTGCTGCCGCCCCGATCCGCCGACGAGCTCGACCGACTCGGAGTCCTCCGCCTCGCGGTAGATGCCGTCGAGGATGTCGACGATCTTCTTCCGCAGCGGCTGGGGGTCGATGCCCCGCTCGGTGTTGTAGGCGATCTGCTTCTCGCGCCGGCGGCTGGTCTCGTCGATCGCCTGGGCCATGGACGGGGTGATCTTGTCGGCGTACATGTGCACCTGGCCGGAGACGTTGCGCGCCGCGCGGCCGATCGTCTGGATCAGCGACTTGCCCGACCGGAGGAAGCCCTCCTTGTCGGCGTCGAGGATCGCCACCAGCGACACCTCGGGCAGGTCCAGCCCCTCGCGCAGCAGGTTGATGCCGACGAGCACGTCATACTCGCCCTGCCGGAGTTCCCGGAGCAGCTCGACGCGGCGCAGGGTGTCGACCTCGGAGTGCAGGTACCGCACCTTGATGCCCAGCTCGAGCAGGTAGTCGGTCAGGTCCTCGGCCATCTTCTTGGTGAGCGTGGTGACCAGGATCCGCTCGTCCTTCTCGGTGCGCAGGCGGATCTCGTGCACCAGGTCGTCGATCTGCCCCTTCGTCGGCTTCACCACCACCTCCGGGTCGACCAGCCCCGTCGGCCGGATGACCTGCTCGACGACGTCGCCCTGGACGCGGCCGAGCTCGTAGTCCCCGGGCGTTGCCGAGAGGTACACCGTCTGGCCGATCCGGTCGGCGAACTCCTCCCACTTCAGCGGGCGGTTGTCCATCGCCGACGGCAGCCGGAACCCGTGCTCGACGAGCGTGCGCTTGCGGCTCATGTCGCCCTCGTACATGCCGCCGATCTGCGGCACGGTCACGTGCGACTCGTCGATGACCAGCAGGAAGTCGTCGGGGAAGTAGTCGATGAGGCAGGCACCGGCGCTACCGGCCGCCCGGCCGTCGATGTGCCGCGAGTAGTTCTCGATGCCGGAGCAGAACCCGACCTGGCGCATCATCTCGATGTCGTAGGTGGTGCGCATGCGCAGCCGCTGCGCCTCCAGCAGCTTGCCCTGCTTCTCGAGCTCCGCCAGGCGTACCTCCAGCTCCGCCTCGATGGAGGCGATCGCCCGCTCCATGCGGTCGGGGCCGGCCACGTAGTGGCTGGCCGGGAAGACGAACAGCTCCTCCACCTCGCGCACGACCTCGCCGGTGAGCGGGTGCAGGTAGTACAGCCGCTCCACCTCGTCGCCGAACATCTCGATCCGGACGGCGAGCTCCTCGTAGACCGGGAAGACCTCGATCGTGTCGCCGCGCACCCGGAACGTGCCACGGGTGAAGGCGAGGTCGTTGCGGGTGTACTGCTCGGTGACCAGGGTGCGCAGCAGCTCGTCGCGGTCCCGCTCCTCCCCCACCGAGATCTTCAGCGCGCGGTCGACGTACTCCTCGGGCGTGCCCAGGCCGTAGATGCAGGAGACCGTGGACACCACCACGACGTCGCGCCGGGTGAGCAGGCTGTTCGTGGCCGAGTGCCGCAGCCGCTCGACCTCCTCGTTGATCGAGGAGTCCTTCTCGATGTAGGTGTCCGTCTGCGGGACGTAGGCCTCGGGCTGGTAGTAGTCGTAGTAGGAGACGAAGTACTCGACCGCCGCGTCGGGCAGCAGCTCGCGGAACTCGTTGGCCAGCTGCGCGGCGAGGGTCTTGTTCGGCGCCATCACCAGCGTCGGGCGCTGCACCTGCTCGATCAGCCACGCCGTGGTCGCGGACTTGCCGGTGCCGGTGGCGCCGAGCAGGACCACGTCCTTCTCCCCGGCGTTCACCCGCTCGGCGAGCGCCTTGATCGCCGCCGGCTGGTCGCCCGCGGGCTCGAACTCGCTGACGACGCGGAAGCGCCCCTGCGTGGGCCGGAGATCGGTGGTCGTGCGCACGCGACGACGGTACGTCGGCGGTGTGACAGAAGGCGTCGCGCGCGCACCGGGCGGTGGCTGGGGCGGAGGGGACGGCGGCGGCGGGGCCGGTACTTGTCTGCTCCGGCTCGCACCCCTAGCGTGCCCAGTCGCAGGAGCGGTCCGCGCCGAGGACCAGCGCCACCCGGGGCTCCCCGGGCGAGGTCGGACCCGGCGCGCCGCCGGCCCCACCCCACCGGGCAGGTGGCACCGCCGCCCCCCGGTCGGCCGGGCCCCCGGTGGCATCCCGGCCGGACCTGCGCACGACGCCCCCCGCGGTCCGCCGCGGGGGGCGTCGTCGTCCGTCGGAGCGGCGTCCCGCCGGAGACCCGGGGCACGGTCGCCGGTCTCACGCCCGCCGGAGGTGTGGCGAGCCCCGGACGCGGGCACCGGGGTCCCGACGTCCGTCCCGACCCGGTCACGCGAGCACGCGCCCGGGTCTCCCGCCCCCAGCCCCGGGGCGCCCTGCGCAGGAGGAACGACCCAGATGACCCAGGTGTGGCCCGGTAGCGCCTATCCCCTCGGTGCCACGTACGACGGCACCGGAACCAACTTCGCGATCTTCAGCGAGGTGGCCGAGAAGGTGGAGCTGTGCCTGTTCGACGAGGACGGCAACGAGGAGCGGGTCCGGCTGCCCGAGATGGACGGGTACGTCTGGCACGCGTTCCTCCCCGGCGTCCACCCGGGCCAGAAGTACGGCTTCCGGGTGCACGGGCCCTACGACCCCTCGCAGGGCCTGCGCTGCAACCCGAACAAGCTGCTGCTCGATCCGTATGCCAAGGCGATCGACGGCCAGGTCGCCTGGCACCCCTCGGTCTTCGGCTACGACTTCGAGACCCAGGAGCGCAACGACGAGGACTCGGCCCCGCACATGCCGAAGTCCGTCGTCGTCAACCCGTTCTTCGACTGGGGCGTCGACCGCCCGCCGAAGACCCCCTACAACAAGACGGTCATCTACGAGGCCCACGTCAAGGGGCTGACGATGACCAACCCGCGGATCCCCGAGGAGCTGCGCGGTACGTACGCCGGCATCGCCCACCCGGCGACGATCGAGCACCTCACCGACCTGGGCATCACCGCCCTCGAGCTGCTGCCGGTGCACCGCTTCGTGCAGGACGACACCCTGCAGCAGAAGGGCCTGCGCAACTACTGGGGCTACAACTCGATCGGCTTCTTCGCGCCGCACGACGAGTACGCCAGCGACACGACGGCGGGTCAGCAGGTGCAGGAGTTCAAGGGCATGGTGCGCGCCCTGCACGAGGCGGGCATCGAGGTCATCCTCGACGTCGTCTACAACCACACGGCCGAGGGCAACCACCTGGGCCCGACCCTGTCGTTCAAGGGCATCGACAACCGGGCGTACTACAAGCTCGTCGAGGGCGACGAGCAGTACTACATGGACTACACCGGCACCGGCAACACGCTCAACGTCCGGACGCCGCAGGCGCTGCAGCTCATCATGGACTCGCTGCGCTACTGGGTCACCGAGATGCACGTCGACGGCTTCCGCTTCGACCTCGCCTCCGCCCTGGCCCGCGAGCTGCACGCCGTCGACCGGCTGGCCACCTTCTTCGACCTCGTGCACCAGGACCCGGTCGTCAGCCAGGTGAAGCTGATCGCCGAGCCCTGGGACGTCGGCGAGGGCGGGTACCAGGTCGGCAACTTCCCGGCCCTGTGGACCGAGTGGAACGGCAAGTACCGCGACACGGTCCGCGACTTCTGGCGCGGCGAAGGCGGCACGATCGGGGAGTTCGCCGACCGCATCTCCGGCTCCTCCGACCTCTACCAGCACTCGGGCCGGCGACCGGTGGCCAGCATCAACTTCGTCACCGCGCACGACGGCTTCACCATGCGCGACCTCGTCTCCTACAACGATAAGCACAACGAGGCCAACGGTGAGGGCAACAACGACGGCGAGAGCCACAACCGCAGCTGGAACTGCGGGGTCGAGGGCGAGACCGACGACCCCGACGTGCTGGCCTGCCGGGCCCGCCAGCAGCGCAACTTCATCACCACGCTGATGCTGAGCCAGGGCGTGCCCATGCTGCTGCACGGTGACGAGCTCGGCCGCTCGCAGGGCGGCAACAACAACGGCTACTGCCAGGACTCGCCGCTGACGTGGATCGACTGGGAGAACGTCGACGAGGGGCTGCTGGAGTTCACCAAGAAGGTCACCAAGCTCCGCGCCGACCACCCGACGTTCCGCCGTCGCCGGTTCTTCCACGGCCGGCCGGTCCGCCGCGGGCTGGGCGACCCGGTGCCCGACATCGCCTGGCTCGCCCCGACCGGCGAGGAGATGGCCGACGAGGACTGGGACGCCGCCTACGCCAAGTCGCTGGCGGTCTACCTCAACGGCGTCGGGATCCGGGAGACCGACGAGCGCGGCGAGTACGTCTCCGACGACCACTTCTACCTGGCGTTCAACGCCTCGCACGAGCCGATCGAGTTCACCCTGCCCAGCGCCGACTACTCGCGGAGCTGGACGCCGGTGCTCGACACCGCCGAGATGCACGAGGTGGAGCCGGTCGAGGTGAAGCCCGGCGAGACGGTGACCGTGCAGGCCCGCTCGATCATCGTCCTGACGGGTCCCGCCCAGTGAGCGAGCCCATCCAGGTGCCCGGGGACGAGCGTCGCCGCGCGGACCCCACGGCGACGTACCGGCTGCAGGTGCACGCCGGCTTCCCGCTGCAGGACGCCGCCGAGGTCGCGGGCTACCTCGCGGACCTCGGCGTCACCCACGCCTACTCCTCCCCGCTGCTCCGCTCGGCCGAGGGCAGCAACCACGGGTACGACACCGTGGATCACGCGCACATCGACGAGGCGCGGGGCGGGCAGGCCGGCTTCGACCGGTTCGTCGCCGCGCTGCACGAGCACGGGCTCGGGCTGGTGCTCGACCTGGTGCCCAACCACATGGGCGTCGACGACCCGGCGGCGGCGCCGTGGTGGTGGGACGTGCTGCAGCACGGCCGGGACAGCGCGCACGCGGACGCCTTCGACATCGACTGGGACTTCGGCGGCGGGAAGGTCCGCATCCCCGTCCTGGGCTCCGCGGACGACGTCGAGAAGCTCGAGGTGGTGGACGGGGAGCTCCGCTACTACGACAACCGCTTCCCCATCGCCCCCGGAACCGGGGACGGAACGCCGCAGGAGGTGCACGCGCGGCAGCACTACGAGCTGGTGGACTGGCGCCGCGCGGACAGCGACCTGAACTACCGGCGCTTCTTCGCGATCAACACGCTCGCCGGGCTGCGGGTCGAGGACCCGGCGGTCTTCCAGGCCACGCACGAGCTGGTGCTGCGACTGGTGCACGACGGCGCCGTCGACGGGCTGCGCATCGACCACCCGGACGGGCTGGCCGACCCGAAGGGATACCTGGACCGCCTGGCCCAGGCGTCGGACGGCCGGTGGACGGTCGTGGAGAAGATCCTCGAACCCGGGGAGGACCTCCCCGAGAGCTGGGCGACGGCGGGGACGACGGGTTACGACGCCCTCGCCGAGGTGGACGAGGTGCTCGTCGACCCGGCCGGGGAGCCGGCGCTGACCGCGCTGGACACCGAACTCGCCGGCCGGCGGGTCGACTACGCCCAGCTGGTCCACGACTGCAAGCGCGAGGTCACCGACGGGATGCTCGGCTCGGAGGTCGCCCGGCTGGTCCGGGTCATCGGCGCGCTCGGAGGGGCGGGCGGCGGCGCGGTCGACCGGGAGCAGGAGACCGAGGCGCTGGCCGAGCTGCTCGCCTCCTTCCCGGTCTACCGGAGCTACCTGCCCGACGGCCGGGAGCACCTGGACCGGACCGTGGCCGCGGTCCGGGAACGCCGCCCCGACCTGGCGCCGGCGCTGGAGGCGCTGCACCCGGTGCTCTCGCAGGCCGGTACCGAGGCGGCCACCCGCTTCGAGCAGACCAGCGGGCCGGTCATGGCCAAGGGCGTCGAGGACAGCGCGTACTACCGGTGGGCGCGCTTCGCGGCGCTGAACGAGGTGGGCGGTGACCCGGCCCGCTTCGGCAGCACGGTGGCCGAGTTCCACGAGGCACAGCGCCGGCGGCTGGCGTTGCGGCCGCGGTCGATGACCACGCTGTCCACGCACGACACCAAGCGCAGCGAGGACGTGCGCGCCCGGCTGGCGGTACTCGCCGAGCTCCCCGCCGACTGGGCGCGGCTCGTGCGGGGCTGGATCACCCGGCACCCGCTGGCCGACCGCTCGCTGGCCCACCTGGTGTGGCAGAACCTGGTCGGCGCGTGGCCGCTCTCCCGGGAGCGGGCGCACACCTACGCGGAGAAGGCGGCCCGCGAGGCCGGCACCTCGACCACCTGGACCGCTCCGGACCAGGAGTTCGAGGAGCAGCTGCACGCCCTGGTCGACGCCGCGTTCGACGACCCCACGACGCGGTCGGAGATCGACGCCTTCGTCACCCGGATCGCGCCGCTGGGCTGGTCGAACTCGCTGACCCAGAAGCTCCTGCAGCTGACGATGCCCGGTGTCCCCGACGTCTACCAGGGCACCGAGCTGTGGGACTTCTCCCTGGTCGACCCGGACAACCGCCGCCCCGTGGACTACGCCCTGCGCCGGCAGCTGCTCGCCCGGCTCGACGGCGGGGAGGTGCCCGCGGTGGACGAGACCGGCGCGGCGAAGCTGCTGGTCGTGTCGCGCACCCTGCGCGCCCGCCGGGACCACCCCGAGTGGTTCACCGCCTACGAGCCGGTGGCGGTCACCGGGGCGGCGGCCGACCACGTGATCGCCTACGACCGCGGTGGTGTCGTCGTGGTCGGCACGCGGCTGCCGGCGAAGCTGGCGCAGGACGGCTGGGGCGACACCGCGCTCCAGCTGCCGAACGGCGCGTGGCGGGACCTGCTCACCGGTGGACGGGCGGTCTCGGACGTCGCCGGTATCGCTGCCGACGTCGTGCTCTCCCGCCTGCCGGTGGCGCTGCTCGTGCGGGAGTAGGCGGCACCGCCGGTGGCGCCGGAGCATCCTCCCGCGCCACCAGCCGACGTCACGACACCATCCGGGCC
This sequence comes from Blastococcus sp. SYSU DS0753, assembly GCF_054051175.1. NCBI lineage: Bacteria > Bacillati > Actinomycetota > Actinomycetes > Geodermatophilales > Geodermatophilaceae > Blastococcus > Blastococcus sp. SYSU DS0753. The sequence goes on from NZ_JBJHAT010000007.1 coordinate 101,768, forward strand.
TCGGGCGGTGCGGTCGCACGACGCCGCCGGGGTCCTGGCTCCGGCACCGGGTGCGGTGCCGTCGGCAGGGACCAGTGCTCCCCGAGCCAGGCATCGAACGAACGGGGCTCGTACCGCATCGTGCCCCCGCTCGGGTACGGCGTGAACTCGCCGAACCAGACCGCGTTCCCCGTGGTGTAGAGGTCGACCCGCATGAAGTCGAAGGACCGCCCGAGGACCCGCGCGGCGTGCAGCATGGCGGCCAGGTTCTCCGGCGCCGCCATCGGCGGCCCGCACGGGGCGACGAGCTGGACGGGGATCTGCTCCCACTCGGGGGTGTAGTAGCTGCGCGTCTGCTCGCGCGTGAACCTGCCCCGGTCCACCTGGATCGCGGCGACCTCGCCGTCGAAGACGAGGAACTTGAAGTCGTCCAGGCGCGCTCCCCCGGCGATGTGCTCCTCGAGCACGAACAGCTTGCGCGCCCTGCTGTAGGCCCACTCCCCCAGCAGCGCACTCTGGTCGTCCCGCAGCCACTCCCGCGTCGCCGCCACGGTCGACGCGTCGATCACCTCCGAGGCCGCCCCGAAGCGCACCAGGCCGCTGCGGTGGTTCGGCTTGAGCACCCACGGGCGGTCGAACGCGCGACCGACCACCTCGCCCAGGTCCTCGCCCCACCACAGGGTCTCGGGCACCAGCACGCCGGCCTCCTGCTGGAGACAACGCGCGTGCTCCTTCATCGCCAGCTTGTCGCAGGTCCACTCCAGTTCGGGCCGGCGGTCCCGGAGGATGCGCCAGCTGACCTTCTCGGTGAACGTCCGCGGGTCGCGGAGCCGAGGGAGGCGCCGCTGCCCGGCCAGGTAGAGGTACCGCCGCCGGGCGGCCGGCGGCAGGAAGCCGGCGAACCGGCGGTGCGCGGGCTGCAGGCGCGAGCGGAGAACCGCGTTGAGCTGGCTCCGGGGCATCACGAGCTCCTTCCGCGCGGGGCACCTGTTCGTCCGACGTTCTCCTGACCGTGGTGGACACAGGTATCCCACCGTGGCCGAGAGGCTAGTGCGGACAACGCCCCCCCACCTCCCTCCGTCGAGCGAGAGCCGCCGGCGGGCTGGGCCACGTGACCCGTCGAGACGGCGTCCCCGGCGAGCGGGGATCGCTCAGGGAGCAGGCGGCATTCCGCGGCCGTCGGACCGCAGGTGGCTCAGGTGGTCACGACAGCGAGGTGCCCGGCCGGTGCTCGGCGAGGTCGACCGGTCGTCGGGCGAGCCGCACCGTCGACCGGGACACCGAGATCATCGCCGCCAGGAAGACGATGGCACCGGCCATCTCCAGTGACTCCTCGATCGAGGAGGCCACGACGAACGCCAGGCTGCCCTTCTGGCCACCGTTGAGGTCGTAGGCGAGGCCGCCGATGGCCTCGACGCCCATCGCCCCTCCGACGTACAGCACGGCGGCGATCACGACGAGTCGACCGATGGAGGTGGGCAGCGCGCGCAGGAATCCGAGGTAGGCCAGCGCGAAGGCGACGACGACGGGCGCCGCGACCAGGATCCAGCCGAACGAGAAGATGCCGCGGGCGTCGATCAGCGAATCGACCACCACCTCGGCCGATTCGTGCAACCTGGCCGCCTCGTCGGCGGAGAGGTAGGCGAAGGCGACGGCGAGGAACGCCCAGTGCCGCCACCACCTGTCCTCCGCGGTGCGACGGTCCACCGCGATCCCCCAGACGACCAGGGCCGAGAGCAGCAGGATCGTCGCGGACAGCCAGGACGCCAGATTGGCCTCCTGGTCGACGCTGAAGATCCGCAGCAGGCCCTGGAAGCCGAAGAAGACCGGCTGCCGCACGCCGCTGTCGAGCTCGGCCGCGTTCGCCGGCTGGGCCGCGACCACCCGCAGCACGACGCTCACGAGGTTGATGACGATCGCGGCCACGCTGAGCGCGACGAGCAAGCGTCGGGTATTGCCGATCGGCACCATCGTGACCGTCTCCCGCCATCTCGAGCCCCGTGGGCAGTCATCGATCCGGCGACCTTAGCCCCGCCTCTCCTGTCGCCGTCCTCGGTCGTGCCCTGCGCGAACGCAGACGGCCGGGTCGGAGCCGGTCGTGGCGCCGAACGGCGAAGCCCCCGGTCGCCGGCCGAGCCGAGCGACTCCCCGTGGGTAGCATCCGGCTGCGTGACAGCAGGACGAGACGCGGAGCCGGTGCGACTGCTGTGGACCGGCGGCTGGGACTCGTCGTTCCGGCTGCTGCAGCTGTTGCTCGTCGAGCGGCGCCCGGTGCAGCCGATCTACGTGATCGACACCGGTCGACCCAGCACGCTCTTCGAGCTCCGCGCAATGGAGGCCATGCGCGCAGGGGTGCTCGCACGGCTGGGGGACCCCTCCCTCCTGGCCCCGACCGCATTCGTCCTGGCGAGCGACCACCCGCCCGGCCCACGTGACGCGGCGATCGGGGAGCGCCTGCGCCGGGAGACGACGATGGGCACCCAGTACGTCTGGCTGAGTGGTCCCGCCGAGGCGCTCGGGTGGTCGGACGTCGAGCTCTGCATCGAGCGTTACGAGTCCGGCCTCAGCGACTGGCAGCGCAGGGTCTTCGACGAGCCGGGGCAGCTCAACGGCTCACCGGAGTCGGAGCTCTTCCGGTTCTGGTCGTTCCCCGTGATCCACCTGACCAAGGAGGAGATGCGGCAGGTCGCGCAGGCCCACGGCTTCCTGGATCTGCTCCTGCTCCGCTGGTCCTGCTTCCGCCCGCTGGATGGCAAGCCGTGCGGCCGGTGCCGGCCCTGCCGGCTCACGCACGACGAGGGGGTCCGGTTCGCCAATCCCGTCCTCGTCGCGGTGCGCGACCTCGGCCGCAAGACGAGGAAGGCGCTACGGGAACCCGCCGCGGCGCTGGACGTGCTGCGACGGCGCTGAGCTCAGCGCGGCGGCTGCGGCACCGACCACCGCGCCCCGAGCCACGCGTCGAACTCCACCGGCTCGAACCGCGTGACACCGCCGCCCGGGTACGGCGTGAGCTCGCCGAACCAGACGATGCCCCCCGCGTCGTACAGGTCGACCCGCATGAAGTCGAAGGGGTGGGCGAGCACCTCCGCTGCGCGCAGCATCGCGGCCAGGTTCTTCGGGGCTGCCGTCGATGGCCCGCTCCGCACGGTTTTCTGCACGGGGAGGGGCTCCCAGTCGGGCGTGTAGAAGTTCCTCGCCTGCCCCGTCGTGAACCTGCCCCGATCCACCTGGATCGCGGCGACCTTCCCGTGGAAGACGAAGAACTTGTAGTCGTCCAGCGGCTCACCGGCGGCGATGTGCTCCTCGACCAGGAACAGCTTCCGGGCCTGGCGGTAGGCCCACTCCCCCAGCAGCACTCCCTCGTCGTCCCGCGACCAGTCCCGCGTCGCCTCCACCGTCGAGGCGTCGATCACCTGCGTGGCCGCCCCGAACCGCACGAGACCGCTGCGGTGGTTCGGCTTGAGCACCCACGGACGGTCGAAGGCGCGGCCGACCACCGCTCCGAGATCCTCGCCCCACCACAGCGTCTCGGGCACGGCGATCCCGGATTCGTCCCGCAGCCGGGAGGCGTGCTCCTTCATCGCCAGCTTGTCGCACGTCCACGCCAGCTCGGGCCGCCGGTCGTTCAGGATGCGCCAGTTGACCTTCTCCGAGAACGTCCGCGGGTCCCGCAGCCGAGGCAGCCGCCAGTGTCCGGCCAGGTACAGGTACCGCCGCCGGGCCGTCGGCGGCAGCAGCCCCGCGACCCGGCGGTGCGCCGGCTGCAGGTAGGAGCGGAGAGCCGAGTTCAGCCGACTGCGGGGCATCGTGGAGTCCTCCCTGCGCGGGACGCCGGCATCTCCGGCGGTCGTCTCTCCGTGGCGCACACGGGTACCCCGCGGCCGCGGAGGGTCTGGATGGGAGCTACCGTCCCGGAACCCCGCCGCGGTGGACGCACGCCGCCGGCGGATCCGGGCCGCTCAGAAGCGGATCGCATCGATCACCTTCGCACGGACGGCGATGATCACCGGCAGCAGCCCGGCGAGCGCGGTCGCGCAGACGCTCTCCAGCACCACCGCGGAGAAGTTCCGGCCGGACGTCCTCGTCCCGGGCCTCCGACAACGCGCCGAGGACGCCGGTCACGCGACTCCCCGGCCGGTCGCGGCGTCGAGCGCACCGACCTCGATCGCGCCGTCGAGCGCAGCGACCTCGATCGCGTGGTTGGGCGCCGGCGGTGCGGGCATGAAGCTCGCGCCTGGAACCCCTCGGCCAGGTCCGTCCCGCCCGCCCCCCTGGAGGCCCCCGCATGTCCGCACCCGTCGAGTTCTCCGTCTGGGCCCCGCTGCCCGAGCGCGTGCGGGTCCAGGTCGACGGCACCGTCCACGACATGCGCCGGGACGAGGGCGGCTGGTGGCGCGCCGAGGTGGAGGCCGGGCCGGAGGCCGACTACGGCTTCCTCGTGGACGACGACAGCACGCCCCGCCCCGACCCGCGGTCCCGTCGCCAGCCCGAGGGCGTGCACGGGCTGTCCCGCCGGTTCGACCCGTCCGCCCACCGCTGGGGCGACGGTGCGTGGACCGGCCGCCAGCTCGCCGGCGGCTCCGTCTACGAGCTGCACGTGGGCACCTTCACCCCGGAGGGGACGCTGGACGCCGCGGTCGCGCGGCTGGACCACCTGGTCGACCTCGGGATCGACTTCGTCGAGCTGCTGCCGGTCAACGCCTTCGACGGCACCCACAACTGGGGCTACGACGGCGTGCTCTGGTACGCGGTGCAGGAGACCTACGGCGGCCCCGCCGCCTACCAGCGCTTCGTCGACGCCTGCCACCAGCGCGGCCTGGGCGTGATCCAGGACGTCGTCTACAACCACCTCGGCCCGTCGGGGAACTACCTGCCGCTGTTCATGCCGATCTTCAGCGAGGGCGGCGCGAACACCTGGGGGGAATCGGTCAACCTCTCGGGGCCGGACTCCGACGAGGTGCGCCGCTACATCCTCGACAACGCGCTGATGTGGCTGCGCGACATGCACGTCGACGGGTTGCGGCTGGACGCCGTCCACGCCCTGGTCGACGAGCGGGCCACCCATCTCCTGGAGGAGATGGCGCAGGAGGTGGACCGCCTCTCGGCGGCCGTCGGGCGGCCGCTGACCCTGATCGCGGAGAGCGACCTCAACGACCCCCGGATGGTGACCCCGCGGGTGGCGGGCGGCACGGGCATCCACGCCCAGTGGAGCGACGACTTCCACCACGCGCTGCACGCCACGCTGACCGGCGAGGACCAGGGCTACTACCGGGACTTCGCGCAGGCCGGGCTGGGCGGCCTGGCCAAGACCCTCACCGGCGCCTTCTTCCACGACGGCGCGTGGTCGAGCTTCCGGCGCCGGCACCACGGCCGGCCGGTGGACACCGCACGGCTGCCGGGCTGGAAGTTCATCACCTATCTGCAGGACCACGACCAGATCGGCAACCGTGCCGTGGGCGACCGGATCTCGGCCTCCCTCTCCCCCGGGCTGCTGGCCGTCGGTGCGACGCTCGTGCTGACCAGCCCGTTCACCCCCATGCTGTTCATGGGCGAGGAGTGGGGCGCCGCCACGCCGTGGCAGTTCTTCACCAGCCACACCGACCCCGAGATCGGCCGGGCGACGGCGGAGGGGCGCAAGGGCGAGTTCGCCGAGCACGGCTGGGACGCCGACGAGGTGCCCGACCCGCAGGACCCCGAGACCTTCACCCGGTCGAAGCTGGACTGGTCGGAGCTGGGCGCGGAGCCCCACGACCGGCTGCTGGCCGTGCACCGCTCGCTGCTCGCCCTGCGCCGGGCGCACCCGGACCTGGTGGACGCCGACCTCTCCGCCGTGCAGGTCAACTGGGACGACGCCGACCGCTGGCTGGTCGTGCACCGGGGCTCCCTGCGGGTGGTGGCGAACCTGGCGGACCAGCCGCGGGAGATCGACCTCGACGTGCCGGCCGGTGACGTGCTCTTCGCGACCGGTGAGCTGCCGGACCTCGACGGACGCACGGTGACGCTCCCGCCGGAGAGCGCGGCCGTGCTCGGCACCCGCTGACGTGCGCCGGCTGTTCCCCGAGCCGGCCGAGCTCGACGACGCCGGCCTCGTCGAGGCCTACCGCTGCCCGCCCGGGCGGTGGCTGCGCATGGACTTCATCGCCTCGCTCGACGGCGCCGTCACCGTCGACGGGGTGAGCGCCGGCCTGGGATCGCCCGGCGACCGCCGGGTGTTCCGCGTGCTGCGCGCGCTCGCCGACGTCGTCCTCGTCGGGCACGGCACGGCGGCGACCGAGGGCTACCGGCCGGTGCTGCCCGACTCGCCGGTCGGCCGGCTGCGGGAGTCCCTCGGCCGCACGCCCGCGATGCCGGTCGCCGTGGTGTCCCGGCGGGCGTCGCTGGACCCCGCGAGCAGGCTGGTGGCCGACGCCGTCCGCCCGACCGTCCTGGTCACCTGCGCGGCGGCCGACCCCGGCCGCCGCTCGGCGCTGGCCGATGCCGGTGTCGACGTGCTGGTCTGCGGCGACGACGACGTGGACCTGCCCGCCGCCCTGGAGGCGCTCGCCGGGCGCGGGCTGGAGCAGGTGACCTGCGAGGGCGGCCCGCAGCTGCTGCGCACCGCGCTGGCGGCCGGGGTCGTCGACGAGCTGGACCTGTCGGTGTCACCGGCGCTGGTCGGCGGCGAGGCCCGGCTGCTCGACGCAGCCCTGCCGGCACCGGTGCGGTTGACGCTGCGCCAGGTGCTCGAGGAGGACGGGATGCTCTTCACCCGGTACGGCGTGGACGGCGCGTCGCTCGCGTAGGGAGGAACCGTCGGCCCGGGGTCACGCCCGGACGACGGCGACGGTCCCGCGCACGACGGTGCCGTCCGCCGCGGTCCACTCGGCCTCGATCGAGCCCGCGCCCTCCCCCGGTGCGCCGTCGCCGGGCTGCAGGACCCGGACGAACTCGACCGAGCCGGTGGCCTCCGGCGCGCCGGCACCGGTCCAGCGGCGCGCCACCGAGGGATCGGGTGTGTCGCTGTCGTCCTGGTGCTGCGCCTCGGCCGCCCCCGCGACGAATGCCCGCACCTGGGCGACGGCGACCGGGTCGTGCGCGGCGTCGTAGATCCAGCGCGTGCCGAGGACGCCGTGCTCGGACGTGCCGAGCAGCCCCTCCTCCGCCCCGGCGAGGGGTGCGCCGCGGTAGCTCAGCGGCACGAAGTAGGTCGTCTCCCGCCCTGGGGGGCCGTCGGCGACCACGATGAACTCGAGCCCGACCTCGCCCGCGGGGTCGTCCAGCCGGAACCCCCCGGCGCGCCGCAGCGCCGGCGGCGCGCCCGGCGGGCGGTACCAGGGCTGGCGGGGCAGCCACCCGCCGATCAGCTCGAGCTTGGTCGGCACCATCGTCGTCCGGTGGATCGTCGCCATGGCCCCATCCTGCTCCCGTGGACGGCACCGCAGCAGGTGGCGTGCGAGGGTGGGGCGACGGACGAGGCCCGCGAGCCGGTACGAGGAGAGCCCGTGGAACCGCTGGACCGGGACGGCATGGCCGGGCGTCTCGCCGGCTTCCCGCGGGTGGCCGCGGAGCGGCCCGAGCTGAAGCAGGCGGCCGTCGCCGTGTGCGTGACCGTCCGCGACGGCGCTCCCTGCCTGGTGATCACCCGCCGCGCCGCGGGGCTGCGGGCGCACGCGGGTCAGTGGGCGCTGCCCGGCGGGCGGCTCGACGCCGGTGAGGGCCCCGTCGAGGGCGCCCTCCGCGAGCTGCGCGAGGAGGTCGGGCTCGACCTGGGGCCCTCGGCCGTCCTCGGGCTGCTCGACGACTACGTGACGCGCTCGGGCTACGTGATGACGCCGGTGGCCTGCTGGGCCGGTCCGGTCGACCGCCTCACCGGGTCCGAACGCGAGGTGGCCGCCGTCCACGAGGTGCCGCTGGCCGATCTCGACGTCGACCCGGTCGTCGAGACCATCCCCGAGTCCGAGGCGCCGGTGATCCGGCTGCCGCTGCTGGGCGGCCACGTGCACGCGCCCACGGCGGCGGTGGTCCACCAGTTCTGCCGGATCGCCTGCCGCGGCGAGGTGCAGCGGGTCGTCCACTACGAGCAGCCGGTCTTCGCCTGGCGCTAGCCGTGGCCACCGCCGCGACGCGGCCGCCGCCGGTGCGGTGGTGCTGCTTGACTGACCGGCATGGATCTGCCCGTGCAGCCGCCGGTGAAGCCGATGCTGGCCAAGGCCGCGACGAAGGTGCCGACCGGCGACGACTGGTTCTACGAGCCCAAGTGGGACGGCTTCCGCTGCATCGTGTTCCGCGACGGCGACGAGGTGGAGCTGGGCAGCCGCAACGAGCGCCCGCTCACCCGCTACTTCCCCGACGTCGTGGCGGCGGTCAAGGCCAACCTGCCGGAGCGCTGCGTCGTCGACGGCGAGATCATCGTGCCGCGGGGCGACCGGCTGCACTTCGAGGCGCTGCTGCAGCGCATCCACCCCGCCGAGTCCCGCGTCACCCTGCTCGCCGAGCAGACGCCGGCGTCGTTCGTGGCGTTCGACCTGCTGGCCGTGGGCGACGAGTCGCTGCTCGAGACGCCGTTCGCCGACCGGCGGGCCCGGCTGGAGACCGCGCTGGCCGGCGCCCGGGCGCCCGTGTACCTGACCGGCGTCACCCGCGACCCCGCGACCGCCGAGCGCTGGTTCGAGACCTTCGAGGGCGCCGGCCTGGACGGCGTCGTCGCCAAGTCGGCCGCCCTGCCCTACGGCCCCGACCAGCGGCTGATGACCAAGGTGAAGCACGTGCGGACGGCGGACTGCGTCGTCGCGGGTTTCCGCTGGCACAAGAGCGGGCCGATCGTCGGCTCGCTGCTGCTCGGGCTCTACGACGGCGGCGAGCTGCAGCACATCGGCGTCGCGGCGTCCTTCCCGATGAAGCGCCGGGCCGAGCTGGTCGAGGAGCTCGCGCCCTACCGCGCCGAGGCGCTCGACGGCCACCCCTGGCAGGACTGGGCGAACGCCCAGATGCAGGCCGACGGCGAGCAGCGGATGCCCGGAGCGGTGAGCCGGTGGAACGCGAAGAAGGACCTTTCGTGGGTCCCGCTGCGGCCGGAGCTGGTCGTGGAGATCAAGTACGACCAGCTCGAGGGCCGTCGACTCCGTCACACCGGTCAGTTCCTCCGCTGGCGCCCCGACCGCGACCCCCGCAGCTGCACGTACGACCAGCTCGAAGTGCCGGTCCGCTACGACCTGGGCGAGGTCCTGGAGGGCTGAGACGGTGCTCCGCGGCGGCCTTTCTGCTGGGGCCCGCCGCGAGCGTGCGAGCGGTGGGGGGCAGAAAGGTCCCTATGCTCGTGATCATGCGTCTGCACCGAGGCCTCCCGGCCGCCGCGTCCGGCCTGCTGCTGGCCTTGCCCCTCGCGCTGAGCGGCTGCACGTCGTTCGGGGAGAGCGCCGAGGAACCGGCGGCGACCACCACGGCCCCGGCCGAGCCCGAGGCGGCGCCGATCGAGTGGACCGACTGCGACGCGCAGATCGAGCCGCTGATCGAGGGCCAGCCCGGCAGCGAGCGCGACATCGCCTTCGAGTGCGGCCGCACCGACGTGCCGATCAGCTACGACGAGCCCGGGGGCGCCACGCTGCCGCTCTTCCTGGTGCGCGCCGTGCTGGCCGGGCAGACCGACCGCATCGGCTCCCTCATGGTCAACCCCGGTGGACCGGGCGGCTCCGGCGCGGACGCCGCCATCGGGCTGGCGCTCACCCTCCCCGAGGACGTGCTGCGCCGCTTCGACGTCGTCGGCTTCGACCCGCGCGGCGTGGGTCTGTCCACACCCGTCGAGTGCATCCCGAAGGAGCTCAAGGACCGCGCGATCGCCGCGGAGCCCCGCCCCACCACCGACGAGCAGCTCGACAGCGTCTTCGCACTCTCCCGCGAGATCGCCGAGGGCTGCGCCGAGGAGTACGGCGAGGCGCTCGGCACGTTCAACACCGTGGACACCGCGCACGACATGGAGCGGCTGCGCGAGGCCCTGGGCGAGGAGCAGCTCAACTACCTCGGCTACTCCTACGGCACCACGCTGGGCTCCACCTACGCCGAGCTCTACCCCGACCGGGTGCGCGCCATGGTCCTCGACGCCGCGGTCGACCCCGACGACGACGCCATCGCCGAGGCGGAGGCCAGCGCCGCCGGGTTCGAGGCCGGCTTCGACGCCTTCGCCGAGAACTGCCGGGGCCTGATCGCCGGCTGCCCGCTGGGCGACGACCCCCGGCGCTTCCTCGAGGACCTGCTCGCACAGGCACAGGCCGCGCCGATCCCGAGCAGCGAGGAGGGCGAGACCCGCCAGGCCACGCCCGGCGTCGTCCTCACCGCGGTGCAGGCGGCGCTCTACGACACCGCGTCGTGGCCGCAGCTGGCGCAGGGCCTCGCCGCCGCCCGCGACGGCGACGCCCGGGCGCTCTTCTCGCTGGCCGACGACTACAGCGGGCGGCTGGAGGACGGGTCGTACTCCAACCTCCTCGACGCCAACGTGGCCATCAACTGCGCCGACACCGAGGAGACGGTGGAGGAGAGCCGGGTCCGCCAGCTCGCCGCCGAGTGGGGCGAGCGGTACCCGCTCTTCGGCGCCGGTTCCGCCGCCGGGCTGTTCACCTGCTCGGTGTGGGAGGCCGACCGCACCCCGGTTCCGGAGCGCGACGCCGAGGGCAGCAACCCGATCGTCGTCGCGGGGAACGCCGGTGACCCGGTGACCCCGCTGGCCGGCGCCGTCGACCTCGCCGAGGACCTCGACAACGGCGTGCTGCTGACCTGGGAGGGGCAGGGCCACACCGCCTACCCCAAGACCGACTGCGTCACCGGGGCGATCAACGCCTACCTCATCGACCTGGCGCCCCCCATGGACGGGCTGACCTGTCCGGCGTGACACTCGTCGGCCCCGGAGCGAGCGGAGCGACTGCATGGCCACGAGCAAGGACGCCGTCGTCCTCGACGTCGACGGGCACGAGGTGCGGGTGTCCAACCCGGAGAAGCCCTACTTCCCCGATCGCGGGATCCGCAAGATCGACGTCGTGCAGTACTTCCTCGCCGTGGGCGAGGGGATCCTCTTCGCGCTGAAGGACCGGCCGACGACGCTGGAGCGCTGGCCCGGCGGCTACTCCCCCGACGCGAAGATGGCCACGCGGGCGGACACCCACGGCGACGCGTTCTACCAGAAGCGGGTGCCCAAGAACGCCCCGGACTGGGTGCCGACCGCGCACATCACCTTCCCCAGCGGGCGCACCGCGGACGAGATCGCCCCGGACTCGGTCGCCGTCGTCGCGTGGTGCGCGAACCTCGGCACGCTCACGTTCCACCCCTGGCCGGTGGACAAGACCGACGTCGAGTCGCCGAACCAGATCCGCATCGACCTCGACCCCCAGCCGGGCACCGACTTCTCCGACGCGGTGTGGGTGGCGCCGCACGTGCGGGAGCTGCTGCACGAGTTCGGCATGGAGGGGTGGCCGAAGACCTCGGGCGGCCGCGGGGTGCACGTCTACGTGCCCATCCAGCCGCGCTGGACCTTCACCGACGTCCGCCGGGCGGTGATCGCCTTCGGCCGCGAGCTGGAACGCCGTCTCCCCGACCGCGTGACGATGTCCTGGTGGAAGGAGGAGCGCGGCGAGAAGATCTTCATCGACTACAACCAGATGGCCCGGGACCGCACGATCGCGTCGGCCTACTCGATCCGGCCCCGGCCGCACGCCCCCGTCTCCGCGCCGGTCGACTGGGACGAGCTGCCCGACGTGCACCCCACCGACTTCGACGTGCTGAGCATGCCGGCCCGCTTCGCGGCCGTGGGTGACAAGCACGCCGGGCTGGCCGAGCACGCCTTCGGCATCGAACCGCTGCTGGAGCTGGCCGAGCGCCAGGCCGCCGACGACGGCCTCGGCGACCTGCCCTATCCACCGGACTACCCGAAGATGCCGGGCGAGCCCATGAGGGTGCAGCCCAGCCGCGCCCGCCGCACCGCCCCCACCGGGGACTGATCCCCGAGCGCCTCCCCGGAGCCGGCGGTCACTGCGTTCACCGGATGCTCCTCCGCGGGTCGCCATGCCGTCCTCCCGGCGTCCTCCCCGGACACGACGCTGTCCGCCGGACACCCCACGTCGAGGAGGCACACGTGACCGGATCATCGAGTTCCCTGGACGGCTCGTCGGCCGAGGCCGCGCTGACCCGGAGGCGCCTGCTGCAGGCCGCCGCCGTGGTCGGGGCCGGCATCGGGGCGGGCACCGTGCTGGGCCCCGCCCCCCGGGCCTTCGCCGCGCCGGGCCTGGCCCGGTCGCGGCCGGAGGTGCGCTGGGGCGTGCAGAGCGGGGACGTCACCGCGCGCTCGGCGGTCGTCTGGTCCAAGACCGACCGCCCCGCGCGCATGGTGGTCGAGGTGGCGGCGACCGAGGACTTCCGCACGCCCCGTGGCCGGTGGTCGGTCGACGTCGGGCCGCACACCGACCACACGGGCAAGGTGCTCCTCTCCGGCCTGCCGGCCGGGACCGAGCTGTTCTACCGGGTCAGCTTCGCCGAGCACGACGCGGGGCAGACCAGCGAGCCGCTGACCGGTCGGCTCCGCACCGCCCCGGGCGACCGCCGGGACGTGAGCTTCGCCTGGTCCGGGGACGTCGCCGGCCAGGGGTGGGGCATCAACCCCGACACCGGCGGCATGACCGGGTTCGAGGCGGTTCGCCGGCTCTCCCCGGACTTCTTCATCCACTCCGGCGACAGCGTGTACGCCGACGGACCGCTGGAGGAGCGCGTCGTCCTGCCCGACGGCACGGTCTGGCGCAACGTGGTCACCCCGGAGAAGAGCAAGGTCGCCGAGACGTTGGACGAATACCGCGGCCAGTACCGGTACAACCTGCTCGACGACAACGTTCGGCGCTTCGCGGCGGAGGTCCCGCAACTGGTCCAGTGGGACGACCACGAGGTGACCAACAACTGGTACCCGGGCGAGGTGCTCACCGACGAGCGGTACACGGTCAAGGACGTCGACACGCTGGCCGCCCGCGGCCGGCGGGCGTTCCTCGAGTACATGCCCATCGGCGGCAAGCGGATCGACCGGGTGCTGCCGTACGGCCCGCTGGTGGACGTGTTCACCCTGGACCTGCGCACCTACCGCGGCCCCAACTCGCCCAACCTGGCGCAGGGTGGCCCCGAGGCCCGGGTCTTCGGCACCAGCCAGCTGGGCCAGCTCGCCCGGCAGCTCCGCAACTCCCGGGCCCTGTGGAAGGTGATCGCCTCCGACATGCCGATCGGCCTGGTCGTGCCGGACGGTCCGGTGAACCACGAGGGCATCGCCAACCGCGACCCCGGTCTGCCCGCGGGCCGGGAGCTGGAGATCGCCCGCCTGCTGTCCGACCTCAAGCGGCACGGGGTCCGCAACGTCGTCTGGTTCACCGCCGACGTCCACTACACCGCGGCACACCACTACGACCCGGCACGGGCGACGTTCACCGACTTCGACCCGTTCTGGGAGTTCGTGTCCGGCCCGCTGCACGCCGGCACTTTCGGCCCGAACGAGCTCGACGCCACCTTCGGCCCGCAGGTCGTCTTCAACCGGGCCGCCGACCGCCCGAACCAGCCGCCCAGCGACGGCCTGCAGTTCGTCGGCCACGTACGCGTCGACGGGGGCAGCGGCACGATGACGGTGCAGCTGCGCGACGTCGCCGGGAACGTCCTGCACCAGACAGACCTGACCCCGGCCTGACCGGCTCCCGGGAGGCGGCCGCGAGCGCGGCCGCCTCCCGGGAACGCGTCCGTGCGGCCTCGGCCGCCCGCCGTCGCGGCGCGCCTCCGCGCCCCGCTCCTGCTGGTGGGCCGGTGCACGGCGAGTCGCCCCCTGGAGGTCACGAGGAGGTCACGGTGGTGCGGTCGACTCACCCCATGTCACTCCTCCCGTCGTCCCCGCGACGACCCCTCCTGGCCCTGACCGCCGTCCCCGCCCTCCTGGCCCTCGTGGCGACCGCCGCCCCGGCCGCCGCCCAGTCCCCGCGCGACTTCGACCTGCAGGCGCACCGCGGTGGCCTCGCGCTCACCGTGGAGAACACCCTCCCGGCCTTCGCCAACGCCCTCGAACTGGGGGTCAGCACGCTCGAGCTCGACGTCCAGATCACCGAGGACCAGCAGGCCGTCGTCACCCACGACCGGCAGATCTCCGCCACCAAGTGCCAGGACACCGGGCCGGCCACCCCGGGCGACCCCGAGTTCCCCTACGTCGGCGACTACGTCCACACGCTGACCCTGGCGCAGGTGCGCACGCTGGACTGCGGGTCGCAGCGCCACCCCGCCCATCCGGAGCAGGAGCTGGCGCCGGGCGAGCCGATGCCCCTGCTGTCCGAGGTGTTCGACCTCGTCCGGGCCTACAAGGCCCGGCAGGTGACGTTCAACATCGAGACGAAGGTGGAGGCGGGAGCACCGCACGAGACGGCGCCCCGCGAGCAGTTCGTCCAGGTGGTCGCCGACCTCGTGATGCGGGCGAAGGTCGCCCGCCACGTGACCATCCAGTCCTTCGACTGGGGCGCGTTGATGCGGATGCAGGAGGTCGCGCCGAAGCTGCCGGTGGTCGCGCTCACCAACGGTCAGCAGTTCCTGCAGGCCGGCCAGCCGGGCGCCTCCCCGTGGCTCGGCGGCATCGACATCGACGACTTCATGACCGAGGGTCGTTCCCTGCAGGAGGCCTACGTCGCCGCGGCCGCCTCCTTCGGTGCCGACGCGGTCTCCCCCGTGCACGGCACGCCGCAGGGCGGCTCGGTCGCCGACGCGGGGTACGTGCCGTTCACCACGCCGGAGCTCGTCGACGCCGCGCACGCCGCCGGCATGGAGGTCGTCCCGTGGACGGTCAACGACCGCCCCACCATGGAACACCTCATCGGCATCGGGGTGGACGGGCTGATCACCGACCGGCCCGACCTGCTGCGCGAGATCCTCGCGGAGCGCGGGTTCCGGCTGCCGCGGGCCTACCCGCCGCCGCGGATCGACCGTTCGTGACCACCGCGCACCGCCCGCCGATGGCGGGCGGTGCGCCCGTCCGGGCGACGGGGCCCGCCACGTCGTCCTGGCGGCCACGCCCCGTCCTGCCCCGGTCGGCTGACCGGAGCCGGTGAGCGTGCGCCCGCCCGGTCAGCGGGCCAGCCGGTGCGCGGCCGGGCCCAGGGCGTGCACCGGCAGCGGGCCCCGCTGGGAGATCTCCTGCGCCAGCTGGGCGGCGGTCACCGCGGCGCGCAGCGCGTCGGCGGACTCGGCCAGCCGGTCGGCGAGGACCAGGTCCAGGTCGGCGTCGTGCAGGTCGTCGACGTCGCGGAGGAAGACGGCGCCGCTCGGGGCGGCGACGCGGGAGGAGACGGGCGAGGCGACGAGCGGGTGCATGGCGGTTCTCCTGGATCGGTGGTGCGCCGGATCCGTCCGGCAGGTCCCACCGTCGGGGAGCAGCCGCACGGCGGCGCCGAGAGAACCGCAGGAAAGCCGCAAGACCGCCCGGTCGCCGCGCTGCGCGACCACGTCGCCGACCGTGTCCGCCGCGGGGGCGGCGCCCGTCCCCCCAACGGGTGAGCGCCGGCCCCCGGGCGGCTCCGGGCGCTCCAGCCGGGGGTAGCGGTGGTCGATGCAGGTGTCGACCACGGCGGAGGAGCACGGGTGAGGATCTGGTTGCTGGCGTACGGCGTGCTGTACGTCGTCGTGGAGATCGTCGGTCACCAGCTGGAGAGCGTCGGCTGGGCCCGGATCACCGCCCTCGACGTGGCGACCGCGGTCACCGACGCGTTCCTCACCGTCTCGATCGTCCTCGCCGTGCTGCTGGCCGGGCAGCTGGGGCTGCGCCGCTGGGCCCCGGTGGTGGCCGCGCGGCTGCACCCCCCGGCGCCTCCGGCGTTTCTCGTCGACCGGCCGCTCGGCGTCCGCTCGTGGCGCGCCGAGCCCCTCGCCCTGCCGGCCGCCACCTCCGCGCGCAGCCCGTACTCGGTGGGCGCCTACGGGCCGGCGTGGAGCCGCCGCGGACGCCGGGTGGCCCCCGCGTTCCCGGAGGAGCCCGGCCACCTGCTCTGAGGCCCGGGTGCCCTCACGACCGGCACGGAGAAGAGTCCCAGGTCACAGTTCTGCCGCACCGGTGTCCTCATCCCCCGATCGGCGGCTAGGGTGAGGACGTCGGGAAGGCCCCGCGCTATGGCAGGACCCCGATGCACCACCTCAGCTAGGAGCGAGCAATGCCCGAAGGAACTGTCAAGTGGTTCAACGCGGAGAAGGGGTTCGGCTTCGCCACCCCGGACGGCGGCGGACCGGACGTCTTCGTCCACTACTCGGCCATCCAGTCCAGCGGGTACCGCTCGCTCGATGAAGGCCAGCGGATCGCGTTCGACATCGAGCAGGGCCAGAAGGGCCCGCAGGCTGCGAACGTCACGCCGCTCTGATCGTCTGATCAGCACAGCGCCCCCCGCCCGGTTCTCCGGGCGGGGGGCGCTGTCGTTCGTGGGCCGGGCCGCCGGTCAGCGGGCCCGCGGCACGTACCCACCGATGAGCGCGGACATGAGCAGGGCCCCGTCGTGCTCGCCGACCGCGGCCGCCGCGTCGGCGAAGGCCCGCCAGCGCTGCCGCTCCAACTCGGTCGGGGCGTTCTCCGCCCGGGTAGCGAGCTGCTCGAGCAGCCGTTCCCACTCCCCCTGGGGGGTCGGCCAGAGCCCGGCCAGCCGCCGGGCCTCCGCCGAGATCGCCGTGATGCGCACGATGTCGCCGGCGTGGTTGGTCAGCGGCTCGATGTACCCCGCGGACGCCAGCGCCTTCGCCGCGGCGATGACCTCCGCCTTGGGCAGCCCGCTCCCCGGCACGACGGAGCCGAGCAGGTACGGCGCGCCGCCGTGCTTGGGCTCGTCGACCAGCCGGGCGATCGCCCGGAGCACGGGCAGGTCACGGGTGAACCAGACGTCGGGCAGGACGCCGTCGGGCGGCTGGGGCGCGGAGGTCACTCCCCCAGTCTCTCCCGGCCCCGGACGCGACGGCGCCCCGCCTCCCCGGAGGGGCGGGGCGCCGTCGGCGGTTCAGGCGCGGGCGCCGGTGAGGTGTGGCCGGGTGGCGAGGATGACGCCCAGGGCGACGTACCCGATCAGCAGGTGCGCGGCACCCACGTACTGGGTGATCGCCGGCAGCAGGAAGGCGGTCGGGACGGTGACCGGCGCCCAGCTCTCGGCGACCATCGGCCAGAAGCGGGCGACGCCCGTCCAGCGGCCGGCGATCGCGATGCGGACCCCGAGCGCGGCCATGCCCAGCATGGACAGCGGCCAGAAGAGGTCGATCGCGAAGAAGAACCCGGTGTCGTACAGCCCGGGCGTCAGCGCCCACATGAGCGAGGACACGATCGCTACCGCGAGCAGGCCGTGCTCGACGTGCAGGATCCGCCGGGCCAGGCGGCCGGTGCCGATCGCACCGGTCCGCATCTGCACGGTCACGAGGAGCACCAGGCCGATCTGGAAGGCGACCGCGGCCAGGTTGACGACGGTGGCCTGCCAGGTGCCGGCGGGTGGCGTCGTACCCAGGAACGCGCAGGCGACCGCCCAGCTCCCGGCGCCGGCGGAGAGGGCGATCCCGGCGCGTCGGACCAGGCTCGCGGAGGCGCCGGGGACGCCGCCGGCGGGCGTGTCGAGGTCCGTGCGGGCCGGGGCGGGGGTGGTGCTGAGGGACATCTCGTCTCCCGTGGTCTCGTGCGGTGCCCTGTGCACCGCCTGGGAGAACCGTCTCGGGGCGGCGTCCCGGGCACCCAGGGCCGCGCGCCCCCGATCCGGTCCCGGAGCGTGTCCCGGGAAATACGGGACACCGGCCTCGTGACGTCCGGGACACCGGACGGCCAGTATCTGCGCGTGCAGGCGAGGATCCCGGTGGCCGAGTCCACCGACGCGGGGACCCCGGCGGGCGACGTCGCCCCCTCCCCAGCGCGCCGCCGCCCGCGGGTCGCCGCCTGGCTCGTCGTCGCGGTGGTGCTCGGCTCGACGGCCGCGGCAGCAGTCCTCGACGCGGTCACCCCGGAGGTCGCGCGGGCCGCCCGCCCCGGCGCCGAGCTCGGCTGGGTCGTCGCGCTGCCGGGGCTCGCCCTCGCCGCCCCCGCGTGGCTGCTGCTCACCCGGGTCCCGCGCAACGCGCTCTCGTGGGTGGTCGCCGGGACGGCGGTGCTCTGGGCCACGGACGGTCTGGCCGAGTCGTGGCTCACCTACGCGCTGCGCAGCGACCCTCCCCTCCCCGGGGCCAGCCTCGCCTCGTGGACCGTGGAGCGGCTCGGCGCCTTCCTGCTGGTGGGCCTGCCGCTGCTCCTGCTGCTCTACCCCGACGGCCGGCTGCCCACCGGCCGCCTGCGCCGCCTGGCCGTGGCGAGCCTCGTGTCCAGCGCGCTGCTGCCGGCGCTGCTGCTCGTCGTCCCCTCCGAGGTGGCCTACTCCCGGGAGGGCACCGGCACGCCCGACGTCTACGCCGGGCTCGACCTGGACCTCACGACCCTGCCGATCCCGCCGGACGTCGCGCAGCCGCTGCTCCGGATCGCCTTCCCGCTCGCGCTGCTGGGCGTCGCCGTGCCGGCCGCCGCGGTCGTCGCGCGGTACCGGAGGGCCCACGGCGAGCAGCGCCGCCGGATGCGGTGGCTGCTCTGGGCGGCCGTCGTCGACGTGCTCGTGATGCTGTCCACGCTGCTCCTGCCCGGCGGGACGAGCACCGCAGCGCTCTCCGTCGCCGTCGCGCTGACCGGGACGGCGGTCACCCTCGGCATCCTGCGCCCGCGGGCGGTCGACATCGACCGGCTGCTCGGCGGCACCGTCGTCTACGGCGTGCTCGGGATCGGCGTGGTCCTCCTCGACCTGGCCGTGCTGGCCGGAGCCGGCGCGCTGCTCGGCGACCGGTTCGGCGAGCGCGATGCCACGCTGCTGACGCTGCTGCTCGTCGCCGCCGTCTACGTGCCCCTCCGGGCCCCGTTGTGGCGCCTCGTCCGGCGCTGGGTCCTCGGGGAGCGGGACGATCCCTACCGGGTGGTCTCCCAGCTCGCGGCCCGGCTGGAGCGGTCCGACGGCGTCGAGGCGCAGCTCGTGGCGATCGCGGCGGCGGTCGCGGAGGCGTTCCGGTCGCCCTACGTCGGCGTCGAGGTCGAGCACGCCGGTGGCGAGCGGCTGGTGGCCGAGCACGGCCGGCGCCCGGCGGCGGTCCAGTCCCTCCCGATCGCCTACCGCGGCGAGGAGGTCGGCCGGCTCCTCCTGCCCGGGGACGGCGTCCGGGCGCACCTGGTCACCCGCGACGAGGGGCTGCTGGCCGACGTCGTGCGCCAGGCTGCGGCCGCCGCCCGGGCCAGCTCGCTCGCCGCCCAGCTGCAGCGGAGCCGGGAAGAGCTGGTGGCCGCCCGCGAGGAGGAACGGCGCCGGCTGCGCCGGGATCTGCACGACGGGCTGGGCCCCAGCCTCGGCGCCGTGGTCCTCCGCATCGACACCGCCCGCAACCTGACCTCCGCGGGGCGCGCGGAGGACGGCGACCGGCTGCTGCGCGCGGTCAGGGACGACGTCGCCGGCGCCCTGGCCGACGTCCGCCGGCTGGTGCACGACCTGCGGCCGCCGGCGCTGGACGACCTCGGCCTGGCCGGTGCCGTACGGCAGCAGGCGGATCGGCTGCTCGCGCCACGGGTCGCCGTCTCGGTCACCGCCTGTCCCGGTGCCGACGAGCTGCCGGCCGCCGTGGAGGTCGCCGCCTACCGGATCGCCTCCGAGGCGCTGGCCAACGTGGCGAAGCACTCCCGGGCCGGTTCCGCCACCGTCTCGCTGCACCGTGACGACGACGGGGCGCTGGTCCTCCGGGTCGCCGACGACGGGGCCGGGATCGATCCTGCGGCACCCGCGGGCGTCGGCCTGGTATCGCTGCGGGAGCGGGCCGCGGAACTGGGCGGCCGGTGCACGGTGGAGTGCCCCGACGAGGGCGGCACGGTGGTGCGGGCGATCCTGCCCGTGGAGAGGACCCGGTGATGACCTCGTCCGAGGAGCCCCTGCGGGTGGTGGTGGTCGACGACCACCCGGTGTACCGCGACGGCCTGGCGATGCTGCTGGGCTCGGTGCCGGGACTGCTCGTCGTGGGCACCGCCGCCGACGGCATCGACGCGGTCGCGCTGGCCCGCGAGGAGCAGCCCGACGTCGTGGTCATGGACGTGCAGATGCCGCGGCTGGACGGCATCGAGGCCACCCGCCGGATCACCACCGAGTCGCCGTCGGTCGGCGTCGTCGTGCTGACCATGAGCGAGGACGACGGCACCGTGTTCGCCGCCGTCCGCGCCGGGGCCCGCGGTTACCTGCTCAAGGGCGCCGACCAGGAGGAGGTCGTGCGGGCGGTGACCACGGTGGCCTCCGGCGGCGCCGTGTTCGGGGCGGCGCTGGCCCGGCGGATCACCGACTTCTTCGCCGCCGGGCCGGCCGGCCCCGGATCGGCGTTCCCCCAGCTGACCGCCCGCGAGCGGGAGGTGCTCGACCTGGTCGCCGCCGGGCGGTCCAACGCGCAGATCGCGGCCGCGCTCTACCTCTCCCCCAAGACGGTGCGCAACAACGTGTCGAACGTGCTGAGCAAGCTGCAGGTCACCGACCGGGCGCAGGCGATCGTGCGCGCCCGCGACGCCGGCCTGGGCCGCTGAGCACCGGGAATGGTGCCGCGGCGCGGCTCGTTCGACCTGGCATGACGACCTCCCCCGAGAAGCCCCAGGTCACCAAGACCGACGAGGAGTGGCGGGCGCAGCTGTCCCCGGAGGAGTACGCGGTGCTCCGCCAGGCCGGCACCGAGCGCGCCTGGACCGGTGAGTACGTCGACACGAAGACCGTCGGCGTCTACGAGTGCCGCGCGTGCGGGGCCGAGCTGTTCCGCTCGGAGACCAAGTTCGACTCGCACTGCGGCTGGCCGTCGTTCTACGAGGCCTCCGCCGAGGACAACGTCATCCTCCGCGAGGACCGCAGCTTCGGCATGATCCGCACCGAGGTGCTGTGCGCGACGTGCCACAGCCACCTGGGCCACCTGTTCGACGACGCCCCGCAGACGCCGACCGGCGACCGCTACTGCATCAACTCGGTGAGCATCAGGTTGCAGCCCGCTACGACATCGTGATCCTCCGGACCACACCGCGGCCAGGAGCCGTGCTCTGACACGGCGATCCTCCGGATCACACCGCGACCAGGTGCCGCGGCCGGGCTGCGCTGAGCTGTTCCGCGGTCGGCGTCGGGAGGCCTCCGGCCCCCGCGACGCCGACCGCCGGGCTCACTACGCGAGGTCGCGGACCAGCTCGGCGACCGGCTTGCGGGTGCCGGTGTAGAACGGCACCTCCTCGCGCACGTGCCGCCGGGCGCGGCTGGCCCGCAGGTCGCGCATCAGGTCGACGATGCGGTGCAGCTCGTCGGCCTCGAAGGCGAGCATCCACTCGTAGTCGCCCAGCCCGAACGAGGCCACCGTGTTGGCCCGCACGTCGGGGTAGGGGCGGGCCTGCATGCCGTGCTCCTTCAGCATGTCCCGCCGCTCCTCGTCGGGCAGCAGGTACCACTCGTAGGACCGCACGAACGGGTAGACGCAGACGAACCGCCGCGGCTCCTCGTCGGCCAGGAAGGCCGGGATGTGACTGCGGTTGAACTCCGCCGGCCGGTGCAGCGCCATCTGCGACCACACCGGCTCCAGGCGCCGGCCCAGGGCGGTGCGGCGCAGGCGGGTGTAGGCGTCCTGCAGCGCCTCGGCCGACGAGGAGTGCCACCAGACCATGAGGTCGGCGTCGGCCCGCAGCCCGCTCACGTCGTAGGTGCCGCGGACGACGACGTCCTTGCCGGCCAGCTCCTCGACCAGCGCGGTGGCCTCGTCGGCGGCGGCGGACCGCTGCTCGTCGCCGAAGGGCTGCGCCAGCCGGAACACCGACCACATCGTGTACCGGATGGTGGCGTTGAGCTCGTTGGCCCGCTTGCCGGTGCTGCGCTCGTCCACCTGCTGCTCGCTCATGCCCCCATCTTCCTCCGCGCCGCGGACGGCGCGAGGACCGGGCGGCTCAGGTGCTCGGGATCACCGACAGGTGCCGGCGGGTGCGTCCCGGCAGGCAGGCGAGCGCGGCCAGCGCCAGCGCGACGCCGTCCTCGACCAAGGCCGCCTGGGTGTCGGGCATCCGCTCCGCCGCCCACCGCCGCCAGGCCAGGCCGCCGAACGAGCCGGCCAGCGTGCCGGCGGCCCCCGCCACCACGGGGAGGGCGCCGTTCGCCAGCTCCCGCGCCGCCAGTCGCCACGCGCCCTCGGCACCGGCGAACAGCCGCGGCACCAGCGCCGCCGGCTCCGTGCGCGGCGGGATGCCCGACTGCTTGTCGGCGACCACCTCGACCAGCACCCCGGCCGCCGCGAAGGCCTTCTTCGCGCTGGACATCCGGCCGACGGCCCCGCGGGTGGCCGGAGCGGTCAGCACCGGCGCCGCGAAGCCGAGCGAGCTGCGGCTCCCGGCGGCCAGCCCGAGCACCGCCGCACGCAGGACCAGGCCCGGCCTTGCCGGGGCGCGCGGAGCCGTCCGCTCGCTCGGGGTGGGCACCGCCTCCAGCACCGCCTGCACCGCGCTGCCGTACGCGAGGTGCGGAACCGCGTCGGCCATCCAGTCCGCACCCGACCAGGTACGCGGATCGCCCACGCCCAGGGCGGCCACCGCGCCGTCGGTGACCGCCGCCGACGCCGCCCCGGCCAGCGCCGCTCCGACCGGGGCGGAGAACCGCACCCCCAGGGACCGGGCGGTGCTGGCCAGGACACCCACGCCCAGGCCGTTCACGGTGCCGGCGAGCGCGCCGAGCGCGGTCCGCCGGGCGTCGCGGGCGGCGCCGCGGCCGGGGATCTCCCGTCCCGCCCGTGCGGCGACGGCATCGACCAAGCGCTCGGGCACCGTGCTCGCCGGGCGCCCGCGCGCAGCCATGTCGAGGTAGTTGACGGCGTCGAGGACGACGGTGCCCAGAGCACCGGCCGCCAGGCCACGGACGAAGGTGCCGGTCATGCTCCGACCCTGTGCTGCGACGGCGGCCCCGGCAACCGGAGGCTCAGCCGGTGGCCTCCTCCGCGGTCGCGGCACCGCGCCGGGGAGCGGGCGTGCGCGCGCCGGGTGTGCGGTGGGCGGGTGTGCGGTGGGCGTCGCGGCAGTCGGGGCAGGCGGCCATCCACACGTGGTGGCGCAGGCAGCGGACGGGGGTGACGGGGAACTGGTCGTGGCGGTGGATCGTGCTCACCGGACTTCCAACGCCGCGGCGGCACCGGTGATGCCCCGGTCGGCCGTGGTCCGCACCACGGGCGGGCCGGGGCATCAGGTCAGCGCGTCGAGTGCCCGGTGGGCGTCGCGGATGCACGCGGGGATGCCCACCCCGCCGAACGCGGCCCCTGCGATGCCCAGTCCCGGGACCTCCGCGACGGCCGCGCGGGCGGCGTCCACGCGCGCCTGGTGCCCGACCAGGTACTGCGGCAGGCCACCGCCCCAGCGGACGACGGCGGTCTCCAGCGGCTCCGGGCGGGAGAGCCCCAGCAGGTCGGCGACGTCGGCCACCACCGCGGCGGCCAGGTCGTCGTCGCCACGCTGCAGTTCGCCCTCGTCGCGGAACCGGCCCACCGACGAGCGCACCAGGAGCACGTCCCCGCCCAGGTGCGGCCACTTGGCCGAGGAGACCGTGACGCCCTTGACCAGCCGCCCGGTGACCGGCGGCACGAGCAGCCCGCTGCCGGCGTCGACGGGCTGCGCGGGGAAGGCCATGGCGACCACGGCCATCGAGGCGTACGGGATGCCCAGCAGCGGCTGCACCGCCCCGGGGGCGACGTCGGCGAGCAGCCGGGCCGCCTTGCCGGCGGGAGCGGTCACCAGCACGGCGTCGGCGCGCAGCACCTCCGGCGCACCCGCCGGGCCGACCGACACCTCGAGCCCCGCGGGCGTCCGCCGGATCCCGTGCGCGGGGGTGCGCAGCCGGACCTCGGCCCGGGTCGCTGCCACCAGCGCCGCGGGCAGCGCGCCGATGCCCTCGTCGACCGTCTGGAACACGGGGCCGTCGGCGTCGCCCCGGCTCCGGTTCCCCGCCTCTCGGGCGGCCGCGGCCGCGGCCAGCACCGACTCCGCGCCCGGCAGGTGGGCGAACAGCGCCGGCATGGTCGCCTGCAGGGAGAGCTCGTCGGCCCGACCGGCGTAGACACCGCCCAGCAGCGGCTCGACCAGCCGGTCGACCACCTCGTCGCCGAGCCGCTCGCGCAGCAGCCCGCCGACCGCGACGTCGCCGTCCACGGCGAGCGGCGGCAGCTCCACCTCGGCCCGCACCCGGGCGACGCCCGCGGGCGAGAGGACGCCGTCGAGCCCGTCCGCCGACGCCGGCACGCCGAGCACGGTGCCGGCCGGGAGCGGGAAGCGGCCGTCGGGCAGCACGACCGACGCCTGGGTGGTGGCCGGCGCGACGAGCCGGTCCCCCAGCCCGAGGGCCTCGACCAGGCCGATCGCCTCGGGCACGCGGGCCAGCATCGCCTCGGGCCCGGTGTCGTACCAGTGCCCGGCCAGCTCGATGCGGTGCAGCTTCCCGCCGATCCGGTCACCGGCCTCGAGCACGACGATCTCGTCGTCGGGACGCCTGCGGCGCCACTCGAAGGCTGCGGCCAGCCCGGTGATGCCGGCCCCCACGACGACGAGCCGGGACCGGGTCATCGCGTGGTCAGCTCGTGGACGAGCTCGACGACGTGGGTGAGCACGTCCGGGTCGGTCTCGGGCAGCACCCCGTGCCCGAGGTTGAAGATGTGGCCGCGGGCGGCCTCCGCCTGCCGCACGACCCGGCGCACCTCCCGGTCGACCGTCGCCCGGTCGGCCAGGAGGACCGCCGGGTCCAGGTTGCCCTGCAGGGAGCGGTCGGGGCCCACGCGCCGCACGGCCTCGTCCAGCGGCACCCGCCAGTCGACCCCCACGACGTCGGCCCCGGCCTCGCCGATGAGCGGCAGCAGCTCCCCGGTGCCCACCCCGAAGTGGATCCGGGGGACGTCCCGCTCCCCCAGCCCGTCGAACGCCGCGCGCGAGTGCGGCAGCACCCGCTCGGCGTAGTCGGCGGCCGACAGCACGCCGGCCCAGGAGTCGAAGAGCTGCACCGCCGACGCCCCGGCGTCCACCTGGGCGCGCAGGAAGGTCGCCGCCGACGCCGAGAGCCGCTGCAGCAACCGGCTCCACGCCTCCGGCTCCGCGTACATGAACGCCTTCGTGCGGGCGTGCTCCTTGGAGGGACCGCCCTCGATCAGGTAGGTGGCCAGGGTGAACGGCGCCCCGGCGAAGCCGATGAGCGGCGTGGGACCGAGCTCCGCGACCAGCGAGCGCACCGCCGTCTGGAGGAAGCCGAGCTGCTCGGGCGCCAGGTCGGGCAGCGCGTCGACGTCGGCGACGGTGCGCACCGGGTCGGCGACCACCGGCCCGATGCCCGGCTTGATCTCGATGTCCACACCGGCGACGACCAGCGGCAGCACGATGTCGGAGAAGAGGATGGCGGCGTCCACCCCGTGACGGCGGACCGGCTGCAGGGTGATCTCGGTGACCAGGTCGGGATCCTGGCAGGCCGCCAGCATCGCCGTGCCGGCGCGCAGGGCCCGGTACTCCGGCAGCGAGCGCCCGGCCTGGCGCATGAACCAGACGGGCGTGCGGCTCACCGGGAGGCCGCGAGCGGCACGGACGAGGTCGGAATCGGCCGGGGACGCCGACGCGGGAGCGGGACTCACGACCGCCGATCCTCCCAGACGGCCGGGCGGCACCGGTCCGCCGCGTCCTGCGGGCCTGCGGCGCGTCGGCGCCGCCGCGCCGCCTCCAGGCCTACTCTGCGGACGTGGAGCCGCGCAACCGGGCCGAGGCCGGGGACGGGAGCCGGGACGACGCCGTCCCGGCCGCCTTCCGCGCCGCCCTGGAGTCGCTGGCCGTGGTGCGCGTCCGCCCGGAGATCGAACTGGGCCGCATCCCCGCCCCGCAGCGGCTGGCCCCCTTCGCCTACGCGATCGGTGCCCGGGTGCCCGACCCCGACGCCGGGGACGACGAGGACGACCTGGAGATCGCCAGCGCGCGGTTCATCGTGCTGTTCGACCCGGAGGGCCACGAGGCGTGGCACGGCACCACGCGCTGCGTCGGCTACCTCTCCGCCGCCACCGACGAGCAGCTGGTCGACGACGCGATGTTCTCCGAGGTGGCGTGGAGCTGGCTCACCGACGCGCTGTCGGACTCCGGCGCGGCGCACCACACCGTCGGCGGCACCGTCACCCGCACCGCCTCGACCCGGTTCGGCGAGCTGGCCGGGCCCGAGCACTCCGTCGACGTCGAGATCCGCGCCTCCTGGACGGCCGACGGCGCTGACCTGGACCGGCACCTGCTGGCCTGGCTGGAGGTGCTCGGCAACGCCGCCGGGCTCCCGCCGCCCGGTGTCCGGCTGCTGGGTCCCTCCGACCGGGTCGGTAGCGAGACTCTCTAACATCGGTGCGGCACAGCGGCGCGGAGCCCGTTGCGCCGGTGCTCCTCCCCAGGATCGGCGCGGTCGGCCGCGGTGGACCCCGGCCCGGGCGCCGGTGACCGACAGACGAGGAGCGGCGAGAAGGTGGACGGCAACTGAGCACCGAGCCCACCCCCCAGCCACCGGAGGACCCGGCGGCCGCTGCGGCCCCCGAACCGACCCCGCTACTGGCCCCCCGCGACGGGCTGCCGCCGGTCATCGAGACCTCCACCCAGCTGGTGGAGTACGCCGAAGCGCTGCGCGCGGGTCGCGGCCCCGTCGCCGTCGACGCCGAGCGGGCCTCCGGCTACCGCTACGGGCAGCGGGCCTACCTGGTGCAGCTGCGCCGCGACGGGTCGGGCACCGGCCTGCTCGACCCGATCCCCCTGCCCGACCTGTCGGTGCTGCAGGAGGCGATCGCCGACGCCGAGTGGGTGCTGCACGCGGCGAACCAGGACCTGCCCTGCCTGGCCGAGATCGGTCTGGTCCCCGCCCGGATCTTCGACACCGAGCTGGCTGCCCGCCTCGCGGGACTGCCCCGGGTCGGGCTCGGCGCGGTGGTCGAGTCGCTGCTCGGCTTCTCGCTGCAGAAGGGGCACTCCGCCGCCGACTGGAGCACCCGCCCGCTCCCCGAGGAGTGGCTGGTCTACGCCGCGCTCGACGTGGAGGTGCTGGTCGACCTGCGGGACGCGCTGGCCGCCATCCTCGAGGAGCAGGGCAAGACCGAGTGGGCACGGCAGGAGTTCGAGGCGATCCTCGCCGCCGGCCCGCCGGCGCCCCGGCAGGACCCGTGGCGCCGCACCTCGGGCGTGCACGGCCTGCGCAGCCGGCGCCAGCTCGGCATGCTCAAGGCCATCTGGGAGGCGCGCGACGAGCTGGCCCGCAAGCGGGACGTCGCGCCCGGCCGGGTGCTGCCCGACTCGGCGATGGTCGCCGCCGTCCAGGCCGACCCGAAGAACGAGGGCGCCCTGCTGGAGCTGCCGGTGTTCCGCGGCCGGGCCAACCGCCGGCTGGTGGCGCACTGGTACAACGCGCTGGCCCGCGGCAAGGCGCTGCCGGAGGACGAGCTGCCGCCGCACAGCAGGCCCGGTGACGGGCCACCGCCGGTGAACCGGTGGGCCGACCGCGATCCGGCGGCCGCCGCCCGGCTGCAGGTGGTCCGCGCAGGGCTCGCCGAGCTGTCGGAGAAGCATGCCGTGCCGGTGGAGAACATCCTCTCCCCCGACCTGGTGCGCCGGCTGATGTGGAGCCCGCCGGAGCCTCGGGAGCCCGGCGCCGTGGCGGATGCGCTGCGGGCCGGCGGCGCCCGCGAGTGGCAGATCGAGCTCACCCGCGACCTGCTCGCCGACGCGATCACCCGCGCCTGACACCCCCGGGCACAGGAAGCTCTACGTGCGGATCGGCGTCCCCATCCGCACGTGAAGCTTCCTATGCCTGTGCTGCCTGGGCCCAGGCCTGCGCCGGGTCCCCAGGGGGCGGACGACGACGCCGGCGCCGCCCGCGGGGTGCGGACGACGCCGGCGCCGGCGTGGTCACCTGCCGCCCGCCGGCGCTGAGCACGGCGGGCGGCAGGGGTCATCGTCGGGCCGTGGCGGCCCGTCGGCGGGCGAGCGCGTCGACGCCCGCGGCGAGCAGGAGCACCCCGCCGGTGATGATGAAGTTGAGGTACGCGGCCACCCCCAGCAGCCCGAGCCCGTTGGCGATGATCGCGATGACGAGCCCACCCAGGACGGCGTCCCGGGCCCGGCCACGCCCACCGAAGAGGCTGGTGCCACCGATCACCGCGGCCCCCACCGCGTAGAGCAGGGTGTTGCCGGCACCGGCGTCCGGGGTGACCGAGCTGAGCCGGGAGACGGCGAAGATGCCGCTGAGCGCCGCCAGGCTGGAGGACAGGACGAAGACGCTCACCCGGATGCGGGTGACGTTGATACCCGCGCGCCGCGCCGCCTCCGCGTTCCCCCCGACCGCGTAGATGTGCCGGCCGTAGCTGGTGCGGCTCAGCACGAAGGTGAGCAGCAGCAGGAGCACGATGACGATCGGCACCGCGTAGGGGATGCCCTGCAGGTCGATCGCGGCGGCCAGCGCCCGGTCGACGCTGAGGATCGCCGTCGCCGCCAGCACGACCGCCGAGATGACCGCGACGCGGAGCAGGACGACGACCAGCGACTGGTGCGCCAGCCCCCGCGCCCGCTGGCTGCGCCACCGCCACAGCTCGGCGACGGCGTAGACGACCACGACCCCGATCGCCAGCACCCAGCCCCACACGACCGGGAGGTTCTGGTTGATCAGGCCGACGATGACCTCGTCCCGGACGGGCACGGTCCCACCCTGGCCGATCAGCCAGAGGGTGACGCCCTGCCAGCCCAGGAACAGCGCCAGGGTGACCACGAAGGAGGGGATCCCGACGATGCCGACGAGGCTGCCGGTGAACAGCCCGATGAGCGCGCCGACCGCGACCGCGGCCAGCACGGCGACGTACCAGGCCACGTCCGCCTGCACCAGCAGCTGGGCGAGGACGGCGGCGCAGACACCGCTCACGACGCCGGCGGAGAGGTCGATCTCCCCCAGCAGCAGGACGAAGACCAGGCCCATCGCCAGCACCGTGATCGGGACGGCCTGGGTGAGCAGGTTGGCCAGGTTGATCGGTGTCAGGAACGTGTCCGGCCGCAGCACGGTGAACAGGACTCCCAGGACGACGATGCCCAGGATGGCCGGCAGCGCGCCGAGGTCACCGGCCCGCAGCTTGTTCACGTAGCCGCGGACGGCGCCGCCCAGGGAGTTGTCCTGCCGGTCGCCCTCGAAGCCGGCGGCCGGCTTGTGCGGCCCGCTCGCCTCCGCGGCGGTCAGGGTGTTGCTCGACATGGAAGTCCTCTCAGTCCTCGAGCGCGTCCGGCGCGAGCCCCAGCTCGCCGGAGCGGCCAGAGGTGATCAGCTCGATGACCTGGGTGCGGTCGACCTCGGAGATGGGGACGTCCGCGGCGACCCGACCCAGGTACAGGGCGGCGACCCGGTCGGCGACCTCGAACACGTCGACCATGTTGTGGGTGATGAACACGACGGCGTGGCCGGTGTCGGCGAGGCGGCGGACCAGGTCGAGCACCTGACGGGTCTGCGCGACGCCGAGCGCGGCGGTGGGCTCGTCCAGGATGACCAGCTTGGACTCCCAGAGGACGGCCTTGGCGATGGCGACCGTCTGCCGCTGCCCACCGGAGAGGCTGGACACCAGCTGGCGCACCGACTTCAGCGTGCGCACCGACAGCTTGGTGAGCGTGTCCCGCGCAGCCTCCTCCATCGAGGCCTCGTCCAGGACGATGCCACGCTTGCGCTCCCGGCCGAGGAACATGTTCTGGACGACGTCGAGGTTGTCGGCCAGCGCGAGGTCCTGGTAGACGACCTCGATGCCCAGGCGCGCCGCGTCGCGCGGACCGTGCAGCTGCACCGGCCGCCCCTCGAACTCGACGGTGCCGGAGTCGATCGGGTGGATGCCGGCGATCGACTTGATCAGCGTGCTCTTGCCCGCGCCGTTGTCACCGACGAGCGCGGTGACCTTGCCGGGGTAGACGTCGAGGTGGACGTCGTGCAGGACCTGGACGGCCCCGAAGCTCTTGTTGACCCCGCGCAGGCTGAGCGTGGGCTGCTCCGAGGTCGTGGTGGTCGGGCTCTGTTCGAGTGCGGACACCGATGCGTCCTTCCGCAGGGGGCCGGCCCGTCGGGGGCCGGAGGGAGACAGTCTGGTGCCCTGGGGTCCGCGGGTGGCCGGGGACCCGCAGGGCGGGCGGCAGACGGCCGGGGCGCCCGACTGGTGGGCGCCCCGGCCGGACCGGCTCAGGAGATGCCGAGCTCCTCGCAGGCAGCCGCGTACTCGCCCGTGCAGACGTCCTCGGCCGACTGGTAGCCGTCCTCGATGACCTGGTTCACGTTGTCCCGGAAGATGGAGACCGGCTCGAGCAGCACCGCCGGCACCTCGCGCTCACCCTCGGGGTCCTCGACCGAGCCGTCGACCTCGGGCTCCTCGCCGTTGACGAGGGCGACCGCGAGCTCGGCCAGGGCGTTGGCCTCCTCCTCGATCGGCTTGTAGACGGTCATGCACTGGCGCTCGGCGAGGATGTTCTGCAGCCCCTCGACCGTCGCGTCCTGACCGGTCACCGGCACCTGCCCGGCGACGTTGTTGCGGGCCAGGATCGACACGACCGCGTTGGCCAGGCCGTCGTTGGCGGCCAGCACGCCCTGGATGTCACCGCCGGCCTGGGTGTACATCTGCTCGAAGATGGTGGCGGCCTGCTGGTTGTCCCAGTCCGGCACGGCCTGCTCGGCCACGACGGTGTACTGGTCCATCGGGTCGAGGACCTCGTGCGCCCCCTGCGAGAAGAGGGTGGCGTTGTTGTCGTCGGGCGAGCCGTTGAGGAAGGCGATGTTCGCCGGCTCGTCGCCCAGGCACTGGGCCAGGCCCTCGCCCTGCAGGCGACCGACCTGCACGTTGTCGAAGGAGACGTAGTAGTCGCTCTCCCCGCCGAGGGTCAGCCGGTCGTAGTCGATGGTCTGCACGCCCTGGCTCTCGGCCTGGCGCTGGATGGCCGCGCCGGAGGCCGAGTCGAGGTTCGTGATCGCCAGGACGGTGACGCCCTCGGTGATCATCTGCTCGGCGATGGTGTTCATCCGCTGGGCGTCGCCCTGCGCGTTCTGGATGTCGTACTCGACACCGGCCTCGTCGAAGGCGGCCTCCAGGAGCGGGCGGTCCGCGGACTCCCAGCGGGCCGAGGACGCGGTGTCGGGGAGGATGACACCGATCTTGCCGGCGGCGTCACCGCCGTTGCCGCCGCCGTTGCCGCCACCGCTGCCGCCATTGCCGCCGCTGTCGTCGCCACCACACGCGGCCAGCCCGAAGACCAGGGCCGCAGCGATCGCCGTCGTCACCGTGCGCCGTCGCGCCATGAGAGGGACCTCTATTTCGTTGGGGTTGCAGAGAAATTCCGGCGGGTCATCTTGCGCAGCTGTCGGTTGTGACCGCAAGCACACCCCGGAGCCGTTGCCGGACCGTGATCCGGAACCCCCTCGATCGGGTTCGTGCCGCGCTTGGACCTCCGGTTACCGGCGGGTAACTTCTAGCCGGACGGGCCCTGCCGGGCCCGCTACGAACTCCTGCGGAGGTCCCATGTCCCGCTCGCTGCGTGAGGTCGTCTTCGTCGACGGCGTGCGCACCCCCTTCGGCAAGGCCGGTCCGAACGGCATCTACGCCGAGACGCGCGCCGACGACCTCGTCGTGCGGTGCATCCGCGAGCTGCTGCGCCGCAACCCGGCGCTGCCGGCCGACCGGGTCGACGAGGTGGCCATCGCCGCCACCACCCAGATCGGCGACCAGGGCCTGACCCTCGGCCGCACGGCCGCGCTGCTGGCCGGGCTGCCGAAGACGGTCCCCGGCTACTCGATCGACCGCATGTGCGCCGGCGCGATGACCGCGGTGACCACCACCGCGTCCGGCATCGCCTTCGGCGCCTACGACGTCGCCATCGCCGGCGGCGTCGAGCACATGGGCAACCACCCCATGGGCGAGGGCGTGGACCCGAACCCGCGGATCGTGAGCGAGAAGCTGGTCGACCCCTCCGCGCTGGTCATGGGCTCCACCGCCGAGAACCTGCACGACCGGTTCCCGCACCTGACCAAGGAGCGCGCCGACGCGTTCGCGCTGGCCAGCCAGCAGAAGTACGCCAAGGCCGTCGCCAACGGGCAGATCGGCCCGGAGCTGGTGACCGTGGCGACCCGCTCGGCCGAGCACGGCTGGGGCGTCGCCACCGTCGACGAGCCGCCGCGGCCGCAGACCACCCTCGAGGGTCTGGGCACGCTCAAGACGCCGTTCCGCCCGCACGGGCACGTGACCGCCGGCAACGCCGCCGGTCTCAACGACGGCGCCACCGGCTGCCTGCTCGCAGCCGAGGACGTCGCCCAGGAGCTGGGCCTCGACATCGGCATGCGCCTGGTCGGCTACGGCTTCGCCGGCGTCGAGCCCGAGGTCATGGGCATCGGCCCGGTGCCCTCGACCGAGAAGGCGCTGGCCCGCACCGGCCTCTCCATCTCCGACATCGGCCTGTTCGAGC
The DNA here is from genome assembly GCF_054051175.1 of Blastococcus sp. SYSU DS0753. Lineage (NCBI taxonomy): Bacteria > Bacillati > Actinomycetota > Actinomycetes > Geodermatophilales > Geodermatophilaceae > Blastococcus > Blastococcus sp. SYSU DS0753. The sequence continues at coordinate 134,274 of NZ_JBJHAT010000007.1, forward strand.
TGAACGAGGCCTTCGCCATCCAGGTGCTGGCGTTCCTCGACCACTTCGGCATCGCCGACGACGACGAGCGCGTCAACCCGTGGGGCGGCGCGATCGCCGTCGGCCACCCGCTGGCGTCCTCCGGCGTCCGCCTCATGACCCAGCTGTCCCGCCAGTTCGCCCAGCGGCCCGACGTCCGCTACGGGCTGACCGCCATGTGCGTCGGCCTCGGCATGGGCGCCACCGTGATCTGGGAGAACCCGAACTGGGAGGGGTTCCAGAAGTGACGAACGCCGTCTTCGAGAACGAGGTCGTGACGCGCGCCCTGGTGCGGTTCGTGACCCACCCGGGCCTGGCCGGGGAGATCGCGCTGATCACCCTGGACAACGGGCACGACCACACCCGCCCCTCCACCTTCGGCCCGGGCGGCCTCGCGTCCCTGGACGCCGCGCTGGACGAGGTCGCGGCGCACACGCCGGCCCCGGCGGCGATCGCCGTCACCGGCAAGCCGTTCATCTTCGCCGTCGGCGCTGACCTCTCCGGCGTCCCGTCAGTGACCGACGAGGCGACGGCACGGCAGATCGCCGAGACCGGCCACCGGGTGTTCCGGCGGCTCAAGGACTCGACGATCCCGACGTTCGCCTTCGTCAACGGCGTGGCGCTGGGCGGCGGGCTGGAGCTGGCGCTGCACTGCCACTACCGGACGATCAGCGGCACGGCCGCGGTCGCCTTCCCCGAGGGTTTCCTCGGGCTGGTGCCCGGCTGGGGCGGCACCCAGCTGCTGCCGAACCTGATCGGCATCGACGCCGCCGTCACCGTCATCGTCGAGAACGCCCTGGCGCAGAACAAGATGACGCCGGCGCCGAAGGCCGCGAAGCTGGGCATCGCCGACGCCCTGTTCGAGCCGGCCGACTTCCTGGAGCGGTCGATCGAGTGGGCCGTCGGCGTGCTCGACGGCTCGGTGGCGGTCTCCCGGCCCGAGATCGACCGCTCGGCCTGGGACGACGCGATCACCCGCGCCCGCGGCATCGTGGCGGCCCGCACCCGCAACGCCTCCCCCGGCGCCGTCCGCACCGTCGAGCTGCTCGACCTGGCCCGGGCCGGTGTCGAGGGCGAGGCCTTCACCGCCGGCACCGCCGCCGAGGACGACGCACTCACCGAGCTGCTGATGAGCGACCCGCTGCGGGCCTCGCTCTACTCGTTCGACCTGGTGAACAAGCGGGCCAAGCGGCCGGCCGGCGCGCCGGACAAGTCGCTGGCCCGGAAGGTCACCAAGGTCGGCGTCGTGGGCGCCGGGCTGATGGCCTCGCAGCTGGCGATGCTCTTCGTGCGCCAGCTGAAGGTGCCGGTGGTGCTCACCGACATCGACCAGGCGCGCGTGGACAAGGGCGTGGCCTACGTGCACGGCGAGCTGGACAAGCTGGCCCAGCGCGGGCGGCTCAGCTCCGACAAGCTCAACCAGCTCAAGGGCCTGGTCACCGGCTCACTGTCCAAGGACGTCTTCGCCGACGCCGACCTCGTCATCGAGGCGGTCTTCGAGGAGATGTCGGTGAAGCAGCAGGTGTTCGCCGAGGTCGAGGCGATCGTGTCCGAGACCTGCGTGCTGGCGACCAACACCTCGGCGCTGTCGGTGACCGAGATGGCCGCCAAGCTCGAGCACCCCGAGCGCGTGGTCGGCCTGCACTTCTTCAACCCGGTCGCCGTCCTCCCGCTCCTGGAGGTCGTGCGCGCCGAGCAGACCGACGACGCCTCGCTGGCCACCGCCTTCGCCGTCGGCAGGTCGCTGAAGAAGAGCTGCGTGCTGGTGGCCGACGCCCCGGCGTTCGTCGTCAACCGGCTGCTCACCCGGTTCCTGGGCGAGGTCACCTCGGCCGTGGAGCAGGGGACGCCGGTCGAGGTGGCGGAGCGGGCGCTCGACCCGCTGGGCCTGCCCATGACGCCGTTCGAGCTGCTCTCGCTCGTCGGCCCCGCGGTCGCGCTGCACGTCGCCGAGCGCATGCACGAGGCCTTCCCGGACCGGTTCGCCGTCGGCGAGGGGCTCAAGCGCGTCGTCGAGCTCGGCAAGTCGAGCGTCTTCGTCGAGCCGGGCGTCGTCGACCCGGAGCTCGCGGACGCCTTCGCCGGCGACGAGCCGCTCACCGCGGAGCAGGTGCACGACCGCGCGGTCGAGGCGCTGGCGCAGGAGATCCGGCTGATGCTGGACGAGGGCGTCGTGCAGGCGGTGCAGGACATCGACCTCTGCATGATCCTGGGTGCGGGGTGGCCGTTCTGGCTGGGCGGCATCTCGGCCTACCTGGACCGCACCGGCGTCTCGGAGAAGGTCACCGGCTCGCGGTTCCTGCCCCAGGGCGTGGCCTCCCTCCCCGCGTGATGATGATCAGGTGACCTGATCGTTACGGGTCCTGGCTCTCACGGTCAGCGCTGAGCCAGGACCCCACACGGTGAGCCAGGACGAACGGCCCCGCACGTCGACGACGACGCGCGGGGCCGTTCGTCGTCCGCCACCGCTCAGCGGTAGCTGTCGACGTACTCCCCCGAGGGCGGGATCACCGTGATGACGTCGACCAGCACGCCCTCCGGGCCCGCGAGCACGAAGTGCCGCTGCCCGAACGCCTCGGTGCGCAGCGGCAGCACCGCGGTGAGCCCGGCGTCGAGGACGAGCCGGCGGTACTCGGCGTCCACGTCGTCGACCTCGACGTTGACCAGCACCCCGGCGGCAGCCGCGCCGCGGTGGGACGCCGGCACGGTCGGGTGGTCGGGATCGAGCACGGCGAGCTCCCAGCGCTCCCGCCGGAGGCTGACGTACCAGTCGGACTCGAAGGTCGGCTGGAAGCCGAGGTGCTGCCGGAAGAACCCTGCGGTCGCCTCGACGTCGTGGCTCATCAGCACGGGGTACACGCTCGTCACGGACATGACGGCTCCTTACGTACAGTCTGTCGGTAAGTGTCGCCGACGTTATACCTGCACGCTGTACGTATACAAGGAGGTCCGGTGCCACGACGCAGCCGGGAGGAGAGCGAGGCCACCGCCGCACGCGTGCTGGAGGCGGCCACCGAGCTGTTCGCCCGTGACGGGTACGCCCGGGTGGCCCTCGAGGCGGTCGCCGCGGCGGCCGGGGTCACGCGGGGCGCCGTCTACCACCACTACGCGGGCAAGGCCGAGCTGTTCCGCGCCGTGGTCGGCGGCGTCCAGTTGCGGGTGGCCGATGCGGTCGCAGCCGCAGCCGAGGCGGAGACCGACCCGTGGCGCGGGCTCGAGGCGGGCTGCCGGGCGTTCCTCGCGGCGAGCTCCGCGCCGGGGATGCGGCGGATCGTGCTCGTCGACGCGCCCGCCGTCCTCGGCTGGCAGGAGTGGCGGACGGCGGACGCCGCCGGGTCGGGGCGGCTGCTGGCCGAGGCGCTCACCCAGCTGCACGACGCCGGCCGGCTCGGGGACCGTCCGGTTGGCGCCACCGCAGCCCTGCTGTCGGGGGCCATGAACGAGGCCGCGCTGTGGATCGCGGCGGAGCCGGACACGGCCGCGGCGATCGAGGAGGCCTGGGCGCCCCTGTGCGACATGCTCCGCGCCCTGCGCCGCGACTGAACCGGCACCCGCCCGCCGTGCTGCGACGCCCGGGGTGGGACGCCCGTGCCCGGTCCCGTACCGCCCGGCGCGCCGGGACCGACCGCGCAGCCCCCTCCGGTCAGGAGCGGCTCACCCGACGCCGCGCACGGCCTCCTCGGTGATGTGCACCCCCTCGGCGAAGCGGGCGGCCTGCTCCGGCGACCAGCCCAGCGCCCGCGGGACCTGGACGGCGACCGGCTGGCCGGTCACCGGGTCGACGTAGTGCAGCAGGTGCTCGACGCCGATGTCGACGGCTCCCGGCGAGTCCGGATCGACACCGCCGTCCACGACCACGCCGTCGGTCGTCCCGACACGGACCGGCACTCCCCCGGACGGGGCGGGAGCGTGCGTCGAGCGCAGCAGCACGGTCAGCTTTCCCGCGTACTGCGCCGGGTCGGTGTTCTCCGCGTCGGCCGGCGCGATGGTGAGCGCGTGCTCGGTGACCCCCTGCACGACCCACCCCTGCGGCACCGCGTCCACCACGAAGCCGGCCGGCTGGACACCGGTGTAGTCGACCAGCGCGATCCCGGCCGTCGCGATCCGGGGCGGCTCGTCCGGCGGCGCGGACGGCGGCACCGCACCGCCGCCCAGCAGAGCGGCGCCGGCCAGCGCGCCGGCCGCGAGCAGCCCGGCGACGCCGGAACGCCGGACCCGCCGACGGGCCAGCGCACGACGACCGCGGGCGAGGTCGGCCCGCACGGTCTCGGGTCGCACGGTGGTGTCGACCGAGGCGGCGGCCTCGCGGAGCAGCGCGGAGAGGTTCACCGGTTCCTCCCGCAGGTCGAGGCGGTGCGGTTGTCGTCGACGGGTACCGGACCCGCCCGATCGGGTGTGGCATCCGGCACCGGGGCCGCACCCAGCGCGCGACGCAGGTGCTCCAGCGCGCGCGAGGTCTGGCTCTTGACGGTGCCCTGCGAGCAGTTCAGGACGTCCGCGGTCTCCGCGACGCTGAGCTCGTGCAGGTAGCGGAAGACGACGGCGGCCCGCATCCGCGGCGGGAGCTCGGCCAGCGCCGCCCCCACCCGGCCCAGCCGGTCGTCGGTCTCGGCGGGCGCGTGGTCGGCCGCCACGTCGGGGAGCTCTCCGTGGGAGCGCTCGCGTCGCCGCCACGGGCGTCGTGACTCGTCGACCAGGGTGTTGACGAGAATGCGTCGCGCGTAGGCCAGGCGGGCCTGGGGCGCGCGGACCCAGTGCCAGGCCAGGTAGAGCCGGGTGAGGGCGATCTGCACGAGGTCCTCGGCGAGATGGGTGTCCCCCGCGGCCAGCATGGTCGCGGTCCGCAGCAGGTCACCGCGGTGGCGGACCACGAAGTCGTGGAACGCCTCGTCCCGAGCCGTCCTCACGGCATGTCCGTTCCGTGCATGACTGGAAGACGGAACCGGCGTCGCGGAGGTTGCATGACCGCCGGCCCCGCCGGACGGACTCAGCGGAACTTGGCGGTCAGGCTCTCCATCGTGCGGTTCACCGACGCGACCTTGATGTGCGAGAGCCCACCGGCGGCGCCGGCCGCGAGCATCGCCTCGTGCGCGGCCCGCAGCGTCGCCCATACCTCGTCGGCCTCGCCCTCGAGGGTCGTGCCGAGCGCCCCGACCTCGTAGCGCAGCCCCGACGCCTGGATGACGGCGATCGCCGCCTCCACGTGGGCGTGCGGGTCCTCCGCGGTGCCGGGCGGCGACGGCGCCACCTGGATCTCGGCGATGACGGTCATCGCCGGCCCTCCTCGACCGACTCGACGACGCGCTCGTCGCGGGACTCGGCGAGCCGGGCCGTCCACTCGGCTATCCGGCGGGCGACGTCCTGCTCGGTCAGCCCCGCGTCGGCCAGCACCTGGCCACGGCTGCCGTGCTCGAAGAACTGCTGCGGCAGGCCGAGGGTGCGCACCGGCACGTCGACGTCGCGGTCCTGCAGCGCCTGGGAGAGCGTGGTCCCCACTCCCCCGGCGCGACCCCCGTCCTCGACGGTGACCACCAGGCGGGAGCCGGCGGCGAGCTCGAGCAGCTCTTCGGAGACCGGCAGCACCCACCGCGGGTCGACGACGGTCACCTCGATGCCGTGGTCGGCAGCGCGCTCGGCGACCGCCAGGCACATCGGCACCATGGAACCGACGGCGACCAGCAGCACGTCCCGCCGCTCGCCACGGCGCAGCACGTCGACCGGCCCGCGCCGCTCGACCGCCGGGATGTCCGGCGGCAGGGAGCCCTTCGGGAACCGCACGACCGACGGCCCGTCGGAGACCTCCACCGCCTCGCGCAGCTCCTCGCGCAGGGTGGCCTCGTCGCGCGGCGCGGCCAGCCGCAGCCCCGGGACGACCGAGAGGATCGACATGTCCCACATGCCGTTGTGCGAGGCGCCGTCCTCACCGGTCACCCCGGCGCGGTCGAGCACCACCGTCACCGGCTGGCGGTGCAGCGCGACGTCCATGAGCAGCTGGTCGAACGCCCGGTTGAGGAAGGTGGAGTAGACCGCGACCACCGGGTGCATCCCGGCCATCGCCAGCCCGGCGGCGGAGGTGAGCGCGTGCTGCTCGGCGATGCCGACGTCGAAGGTGCGCTCGGGGAACCGCTCGGCGAACGGCGCCAGCCCCGTCGGGTGCAGCATCGCTGCCGTGATGGCGACGACGTCGGGACGCTCGGCGCCGACCCGCACCAGCTCGTCGGCGAAGGCGTCCGTCCAGGGCCGCCCGGTCTTGCGGGCGCTGGTCCCGCTGTCGGGGTCGAAGACGCCGGTGGCGTGCCAGGCGTCGATCTGGTCGGTCTCGGCCGGCGGGTAGCCGAAGCCCTTGGTGGTGACGGCGTGCACGATCACCGGCCCACCGAACGAGCGGGCGCGCCGCAGCGCGGACTCCATCATCTCGACGTCGTGACCGTCGACCGGGCCGACGTACTTCATGCCGAGGTCCTCGAACATGCCCTGCGGTGACAGGACGTCCTTGAGGCCCTTCTTGATCGCGTGCAGCGCGTCGTAGAGCTTGGTGCCGACGACGGGGGCCCGGTGCAGCGCCTGCCGGACGGCGGCCAGCGCCTCCTCGTACCCGGGGCGCAGCCGCAGGGTGGCGAGTGCGTCGGCGACCCCGCCGATCGTGGGCGAGTAGGAGCGCCCGTTGTCGTTGACCACGATGACGACCGGGCGGTCCTGGGCCGCGGCGATGTTGTTCAGCGCCTCCCAGGCCATGCCGCCGGTCAGTGCGCCGTCCCCGATCACCGCGACGACGGGGCGGGAGTCACCGCGGATGGCGAAGGCCTTGGCCAGGCCGTCGGCGTAGGACAGCGACGTCGAGGCGTGGCTGTTCTCCACCCAGTCGTGCTCGCTCTCGGCGCGGCTGGGGTATCCGGAGAGCCCACCTCGCTGGCGCAGCCGCTCGAAGCCCTCGACGCGGCCGGTCAGCATCTTGTGCACGTAGGACTGGTGGCCGGTGTCGAAGACGATGGGCTCGCGCGGGGAGTCGAACACCCGGTGCAGGGCGATCGTCAGCTCGACGCAGCCGAGGTTCGGGCCGAGGTGCCCCCCGGTCCTGGCCACGCTGGTGACCAGGGCGTCACGGACCTCCGCCGCGAGGGCGGGCAGCTGCTCGGGGGGAAGGGCTCGAAGGTCCTCCGGACCCCGCAGCGATCGCAGGAGCGGCACGGTGCGGCGGTGTCCTCTCGGTCTGGGCGGAGGCTGCTGAGCAGCCGCCGACCCACTGTAGCTGCGCTTCACGGGTACTTCCGGTCGAGCGGGTGCTGCGGATGCAGCTCACAGCCGGGGAACCCACCGTTCACCCCGCAGCGCACCGCCGACGACCTCCACCCCGCGGGCGGCGGCGGCCAGCCGGGCGCCCTCCCGTTCGTAGGCCCCCATCGCCGCCTCGATGGCCTCGGGCGGGAGCTGGTCGGCCAGCTCGACGCGCAGCGTGCGCCAGCCGGCGCGCGCGGCCTCCAGGCCGGCCGCGACGTGGTCCCCGGCGAAGCGGGCGAGCAGCACCGGGTACCGGCGGAGCACCTCGTGCGCGCGGTAGTCCGGCGGGACGAGGTCGAACAGCCAGGCGACGGCGGTGCGCTCCCAGTCCGGCGCGCCGGGTGGGCGCACCTCCTCCGGCCAGCCCGGCGGCAGCGTCCTGTCCACGGCACCAGTCTGCCGCACCGGTCGAACATCCGTTCGACGGCGTGCCGGTGCCCGGGTGCCCGCGTCAGCCGGCGGGCGGCGCCGTCGTCAGGAGCCGACCTGCCGCTTGAGCCAGAACTGCTCGAACCCCCAGGTGCCGGCACCGCTGGAGTGGTAGCTGACGAGCTCCCACCCCTCGGCACCGAGCTTGTTGAGCACCGAGCTGGTGTCGCCCTGCTGCCGTTCCGACTGACCGCCGGGGAGCTTGACGCTCACTCCGGCCCGCTGCGACTCGGCGTCGTTCGCGGTGATGACCGAGGCGTATTCCCACGTGGGCACAGGGAGACGGTATCCAATGGGCATCCGGCGGGTGACGGCAGCAGGACGGGAGGCGGTTCCGTCGCGGTCACCGGCCGGCCGGCACCAGCAGCGCCACGCACTCCACGTGGGCGGTCATCGGGAAGGCGTCGAACCCGCGCAGCGCGGCCAGCCGGTAGCCGGCCTCCCCGAACGCCGCGACGTCCCGGCCCAGCGCGGCCGGGTCGCAGGCCACGTAGACGACGGCGCGGGCCCCGCTGCCGGCCAGCAGCCGGCTCACCGCCGTCCCGGCACCGGCGCGGGGCGGGTCCAGGACGACGACGTCGGGCGCGGCGCCGAGCTCGGCGAGCAGGCCCCCCAGCCCGTCGGCGTCCACCTCGCCCTGCCACACCTCGGCCTGCGGGAGCGCGGCCAGGTTGGCGTCGGCCGCGGCGCAGGCGCCCGGGTCCTGCTCCACGCACACCACCCGGCCCTGCTCGCCGACGGCGGGGGCGAGAGCACCGCCGAAGAGGCCCGCGCCGGCGTAGAGGTCGAGGACGAGCTCCCCCGGAGCCGCCGCGGCGAACTCCGTCACCGCCGCGACGAGCGCGTCGGCCGCGGCCGGGTGCACCTGCCAGAAGCCGGTGCCCTCGACCTCCCAGTCGCGCCCGCCCGCCCGCCGCTCGGCGCGGCCGGCCGGCTCCGCGGGCAGTTCCTCCCCCGCCCGCAGCACCTCGGTGGCCTGCACCCGGCCCCGGCGATCCAGCCGCGCGGTGGTGACCGTGCCCGCCGAGTCGACCGAGACGTCGACGGCGCCCGCCCCCGGCCAGCGCCGTCCGAGGACCGCCCGCGCCGCCGGCTCCACGGTGATCGGGCAGTCGTCGAGGGGCACCACGTCGTGCGACCGGTGCCGCCGCAGGCCGGGCGCGCCGCCGTGGTCGACGGCGAAGCGGGCCCGCGAGCGCCACCGCAGGGCGCCACCGGGCAGCTCCTCGACGGCGAGGCCGGCCACCACGGGGTCCTCGGGGTCGAGCCTGCCGAGCCGGACCAGCTGCTCCCGCACCACCGCGGCCTTGAGCCGGTGCTGCTCGGCCGGCTCCACGTGCTGCCAGTCGCAGCCGCCGCACTTCCCGGGGCCGCTGTACGGGCAGGGGCGCTCGACCCGCCCCGGTGCCGCCACCAGCACCTCGACGGCATCGGCGCGGCAGAAGCCGGGGTGCCGGTCCTCGGTCACCCGCACCCGCACCCGCTCGCCCGGCAGGGTGTGCCGGACGAACACCACCCGGCCCTCGTGCCGGGCGACGCAGTGCCCGCCGTGCGCGACCGGACCGACCTCGACCTCGAACTCCCGCCCGGTCCATCCCAGGCCCTTGGGAGCGTCGGGCGCCTTGGCCGCGGAGCGCCTACGGCCCCGCTGCAGGGCCCCGCCCCGAGCCTGCGAGGGGTGAGGAGAACGGGGTCCTTCATCCATACGGGGTCACGTCCATCTCGTCGTCGGTGTAGCCCCGCCGGAGGTCACCGGGCGCGGGCCCGCCGCGCCGCCCGTCGGCGTCGTCGTCGTGCCCGGCGGTGCTCTCCAGCTGCCACGGCACCGTGGTGATCATGACCCCCGGCTGGAACTGCAGCCGGGCGCGCAGCCGCAGCGCGCTCTGGTTGTGCAGGACGTTCTCCCACCAGTGGCCGACGACGTACTGCGGCACGAAGACCACCACCAGCTCGCGCGGGCTGTCCCGGCGGATGCTCTTGACGTAGTCGAGCACCGGGCGGGTGATCTCCCGGTACGGCGACTCCAGCACGGTCAGCGGCACCGGGATGTCGTAGCGCTGCCAGTCGGCCTGCAGCGCCCGGGTCTCGGCGTCGTCGACGTTGACCGTCAGCGCGGTGAGCGCGTCGGGACGGGTGGCCCGGGCGAAGGCCAGCGCGCGCAACGTCGGCTTGTGCACCCTGGAGACGAGGACGACGGCGTGCACCTTGCTCGGCAGCGTGCGGGCGTCGGTGTCGGGTTCCAGCTGCTGCGACACGTTCGAGTAGTGCCGGTTGATGGCTCTCATCAGGAGGAACAGCACCGGCATGGCCAGCAGCACCAGCCAGGCGCCGCGGGTGAACTTGGTGACCACGATGATCAGCAGCACGACGGTGGTGAGCGACCCGCCGACGAAGTTGATCGCCTGGGAACGGCGCATGCGCCGGCGGGTGACGGGGTCGTCCTCCGCGCGCAGCTCCCGGTTCCAGTGCCGCACCATCCCCCACTGGCCGATGGTGAAGCTGGTGAACACCCCGATGATGTAGAGCTGGATCAGCCGGGTCACGTCGGCCTCGAAGACGACGATCAGCAGCCCGGCGAAGCCGGCCAGCAGCAGGATGCCGTTGCTGTACACCAGCTTGTCGCCGCGGGTGTGCAGCTGCCGGGGCAGGAAGCGGTCCTGGGCCAGCACCGATCCCAGCAGCGGGAAGCCGTTGAACGCGGTGTTGGCGGCCAGGATGAGGATGAGCGCGGTGGCGGCCTGGATGTAGTAGAAGCCGACCGAGGTGTCGCCGCCGAAGGTCGCCGCGGCCAGCTGGGCGATGACCGTGCGCTGCGGCTCGGTCTCGCAGGCGGTGAAGCCCACCAGGTCGCAGGGGAACTCGGTGTACTTGACGTCGCCGAGCAGGGCCAGCGCGGTGACCCCGGCGAACATGAAGGCGGCCAGCCCGCCCATGAGCGCGAGCGTCGTGGCGGCGTTGCGGCTCTTCGGCGGCCGGAACGCCGGAACGCCGTTGGCGATCGCCTCGACCCCGGTCAGCGCGGTGCAGCCGGAGGCGAAGGCGCGGAGCGCGAAGAACACCAGCGCCAGCCCCGCCACCTGCTCGTAACCGGGTTCCGGGGTGATCGAGTACTGGGCGCTCTCGGCGACGACCGGGTTGTCGGTGAAGAAGTCCCGGATGAGGCCGGTGACGATCATGATCATGATCCCGGCCACGAACATGTACGTCGGCAGCGCGAAGGTCCGGCCCGACTCGCGCAGCCCGCGCAGGTTCGCCGCCGCGAGGATCGCCACCAGGCCCAGCGCGATGGCCACGCGGTGCTCGTTGAGCGCGGGGAAGGCGGAGATGATGTTGTCGGTGCCGGCCGAGACCGACACCGCCACGGTGAGCACGTAGTCGACCAGCAGCGCGCTGGCCACGACGAGGCCGGCGAACTGGCCGTGGTTCTTCATCGCGACCTCGTAGTCGCCGCCACCGGAGGGGTAGGCACGCACCACCTGCCGGTAGGAGAGCACCACCGTGATCAGCAGGAGCACGACGAGCAGCGCGAGCCAGGGGGCCAGGTAGAGGAACGCCGTGCCCGCCAGGGTCAGCACGATCAGGATCTCCTGGGTGGCGTAGGCCACGGAGGAGAGCGGGTCGCTGGCGAAGATCGGCAGCGCGAGCCGCTTGGGCAGCAGGGACTCCCCCGCCCGGTCGCTGCGCACGGGGCGGCCGAGGACGAGGCGTTTCGGGAGTTGTCCGAGGTCGGACAGGCTTGGCACGGCGCGATGGTACGGACGTGCGGGAGGCCCGCGGGCGTGACTCGGCGCACCTCGCCCCGACGGGGGGATACCGGCGTCCTGCCCGCTGGCGGACCGTGCGCGGGTGTAGCTTCGCGGCCGGTGATGCGCGGGCGGTCGGCGCCGGCGCCGCCGGAGATCTGCGGGAGTGACGCGCGTGCACGTGGTCGTGATGGGCTGCGGCCGTGTCGGCTCGGCCATCGCCCGGCGCCTGGAGCAGATCGGGCACAGCGTGGCCGTGATCGACCAGGACCCCGAGTCCTTCCGGCGGCTCGGCCCGGAGTTCACCGGGCGCCAGATCAAGGGCCTCGGATTCGACCGGCAGACCCTGCTGGACGCCGGCATCGACTCCGCGGGCGCCTTCGCGGCGGTCAGCAGCGGCGACAACTCCAACATCATCTCGGCCCGCGTGGCGCGGGAGACCTTCGGCGTCCAGCACGTCGTGGCCCGCATCTACGACTCCAAGCGGGCCGAGGTCTACGAGCGCATGGGCATCCCGAGCGTCGCCACCGTCCCCTGGACGGTGAACCGGCTGCTGCGCGAACTCCTCTCGGTCAAGGTGAGCGAGCTGTGGCGCGAGCCCACCGGCAAGGTGCTGCTGGTGCGCGTGACGGTCACCGACGCCTGGGTGGGGCGCAAGCTCGCCGCCCTCGAGGCGGCCACCGGGGCCCGCGCGGCCTGGCTGGTCCGCTTCGGTGAAGCCCAGCTGCCCACGCCGGTCACGGTGCTCCAGGACGGCGACCAGCTCGTCGTCGCCGTCACCGACGAGCTGACCGCACGCGTGCACGAGGTCGTCGAGCGCGGCCCCCAGGAGGGGAGTCACTGATGCGGGTCGCGATCGTCGGGGCCGGCGCAGTGGGACGGTCCATCGCGGGGGAACTCCTGGGTTACGGCCACACCGTCATGCTCATCGAGAAGGACAGCCGCAAGGTCCGCACCCGGTCGGTGCCCGGCGCGGAGTGGGTGCAGGCCGACGCCTGCGAGGTCTCCTCGCTGGAGGAGGCGCAGCTGGCCACCTGCGACGTCGTGGTGGCCGCGACCGGCGACGACAAGGCCAACCTCGTCGTCTCGCTGCTGGCCAAGACCGAGTTCGCGGTCAATCGCGTGGTCGCCAGGGTCAAGGACCCGCGCAACGAGTGGCTCTACACCGAGGCGTGGGGCGTCGACGTCGCCGTCTCCACCCCCCGGGTGCTGGCCGCCCTGGTCGAGGAGGCCGTGTCGGTGGGCGACGTCGTCCGGCTCATGAGCTTCCGCAAGGGCGCGGCCAACCTGGTGGAGATCACCCTGGGCGACGACACACCCTGGGTCGGCCACGCCCTGCGCGAGGTGCCGCTGCCCCGCGAGACGGTGCTGACGACGATCCTGCGCGGCGACCGGGTCATCACCCCGTCGCCGGACGAACCGCTGGAGTCCGGCGACGAGCTGCTGTTCGTGTCGCACGGCGACACCGAGGAGGAGCTGCAGCACGTCTTCGCGCCGGACGGCCCGGGCCGCATCGACCGCTGAACGAGGGACCCCGTCCTCCTCACCCCTCGCAGGCTCGGGCGACCCTCTGCACGGGGCCGCACGTGCCCCTGCACCGGAGTCGTGATCAGGTGACGGGCGGGCCGGGCGCGCGGTGCCGGTGCAGCCGGGCGACCACCCACAGGGTCACCACGAGCACGACCGCGGTGAGCGGCAGGCCGAGCACGACCGACGCCGTGCCGAGCAGCTCCACCTCGTCGGCGCGGTAGAGCACCCACTGCACCCCCGCCCGCAGGAAGAACGAGGCCGCCCAGAGCGCGGTCAGCCAGGAGTAGGCGCGCAGCAGCCGGGGCTCCCGGCGCCAGTGCAGCTGCGGCACCGCCGCCGGGTCGGGCACCGGCGGCGCGGTGGCGGGCGCGGGCGCGTCCTCGCGCGCCGCCCGACGACTCCAGGGCAGCGAGTGGGTGGCCATCGCGCCGAGGTGGCTCGGCGCCAGGAACTCGGCCACCACCCCGACCAGCGGCCAGCGCAGCGGGATCGAGCCCAGGAGCACCACCCCGACCACCAGGCTGCGGACGATGCCGAGCACGAAGAAGTCGCGGGCCTGACCGGTGTTGGCGGCGATGGCCACCGCGATGCCGACCCCGACCAGGCCGCTCACCGCCTGCTGCACGCTCTGCCGGCGGCTCAGCCGCAGCACGAAGACCGCGACCGCCGCGACCACCGCCGCCCAGATGCCGGTGCGCAGCCCGGCGATGCCGTTGGCCACGATGAAGGCGACCGTGGGCAGCGTGGCGTCGAGCATGCCGCGCCAGCCACCGAGCTGCGCCAGCAGCTGCTCGCGGTCGAACGGGGAGGCCGGCGCGCCCGCCTCGGGAACGTGCTCGCCGTCGCCCGGCCGGCCCGCTGCGGTCACCTTCGTCTCCCCCGATCGCTGCCCGGCCCACGCATGACGGCTCCCCGCCGCTGGGCGGTGGTCAGCCGGCGCTCAGCTCGTACCAGGGGTTGTAGATGACCTGCCGGCCCTCGAAGGAGGCGAACCGCCCCCGCGCGGTCAGCGACCGACCGGGCTCGATGCCCGCGATCCGCCGCCGGCCCAGCCACACCAGCGTCACCGACCCCGAACCGTCGAACAGCTCGGCCTCGAGCGTGGGCACCGTCTCGCGCGGCGTGTAGACGACCGACTTCAGCCGACCGGTGACGGTGACCACCGCGCCCTTGCGGCAGGTGCTGACCGGCTCGCAGCCGGCGGTGGCCGTTCCCGCGCGCAGCTCCTGCGCGTCGATGGCGTGGTCGTCGGCGGTGAGTCGCTGCAACGTGCGCGACCACCAGCCCGCCGGTCGGGTCTCCGTCACGGTTCCAGCGTAGTGCGCCACGGTGCCCACGGGGACGCGCGCGGGTGTTCCCTGCATCGCGTCGTCAGGCCGGGCCGGCAGCCGGCCCGCCGTCCGGCGACCGCGGGCCCGCAGCCGTCCCCGGGGCGGGCCGCTGCGCGGCCAGCTGGGCCGCGGCCTGCGGGGGCAGGGCGAGCGGGAGCGGCTCGCGCACCGGCATGGGCTCGCTGCCCCGGACGACGACGATGCCGCGGAACGCCGTCTCCAACGCCGCCGCCTCGGCCTCGGCGCCCGCGGCCGCGGAACCGCTGAGCAGCCCCCGCAGGAACCAGCGGGGTCCGTCCACGCCGAGGAAGCGGGCCGGTCGCCGGACCGGCGGCTGGGCGGCCTGCCCGGGCTGCGCCGGCGGGGCCGCCACGACGGTGCCGACGAGCTCCGCGCCGAACGGGCCCTCCACCTCGCGCAGCGACGCGCCCTGACCCGAGGCGCTGCGGGCCAGCTCGGCGCGGACGTCGTCCCAGATGCCGGCCGCCCGGGGCGCGGCGAAGGCCGCGATCTGCAGCAGCGAGTCCCCGTGGCGCAGGGTCGCGCCGATCACCTTCTGCTGCTGGTTGAGCTCCACCCGCAGGTCCATGCCGGGCAGTGCGGGCAGCCGGATCGCACCCAGGTCGATGCGCGCCAGACCGTCGTCGGGCGCGTCGGCCTCGTCCCAGGGACCGCTCGTGAGCGGGACGTCCCGGATGCGCTGCTGCGGCTCCGGGGGGACGCCCCGCTCGCGCAGGCTGCGGTCGATGCGGTTGCGCCGTCGTCCGAACGGCATGTCAGTTCCCCTCGGGTGCTGGAGTGTCGGAGGACCCGGCCGCACCGGCCTGGTACCCGCCGGTGGAGCCGTGCCCACCCCCGCCGCGCTCGCTGGGCGGCAGCTCGGGGACCGGCACGAACCGCGCGCGGACCACCGGCTGCACCACGAGCTGCGCGATGCGGTCGCCGCGCGACAGGCGCAGCGGGGCGGCCGGGTCGAGGTTGATGAGGTTGACCATGATCTCGCCCCGGTACCCCGCGTCGATGGTGCCGGGCGCGTTGACCATGCTGAGCCCGACCCGGTGCGCCAGCCCCGAGCGCGGGTGCACGAAACCGGCGTAGCCCTCCGGGATGGCCACCGCGACGCCGGTGCTCACCAGCCGCCGCTCGAAGGGGGCCAGCTCGACGTCCTCGGCTGCTGCCAGGTCGGCGCCTGCGTCACCGGCCAGCGCGTAGCGCGGGACGGCGGCGTCGGGTGCGGTGAGGAGGACGGGCACGTCCAGCTCGGCGGAGGGATCGGGCACGTCGGCGACCCTATAAGGTCCCCGCCTTCACGCTCCGGGCCCGCGCAGGTCGGACAGGACGCGGCGCGCCAGGCCCTCGGTCGCCCGGCGGTTGACCCGGCCGGAGAGCGCGGCGCCGACGAGGAAGGGGGCCGCGCCGGGGACGGCACCGGCCAGCCGGCGGGTCATGCGCCGGCGCAGGGCGCGCATACCGGCGGTGCCCAGGACGGAGCCGAGCCCCGCGGCGCCGACGCCGGCCACGGCCCGCTGCTGCGACCAGCCGGCCAGGTATGCCTGGGCGCGCGCGGCGGCGTCCCCGGGAGGTCGTCGGCCGTGCAGCTCGTGCAGCTCACCGATGAGGACGACCTCCACCGCGGCCACCAGCACCGTCTCCGCCCCCAGCTCCAGGGGCACGGCGAGCAGCGACGGCGGCGCGAACCAGTGCGCGGCGGACAGCCCGCCGGTGGCCGCGCCGATCCCGGAGGTGGCCCGGCCGGCGCGCTGGACGAGCGCCTCGGCGATCTCGTCGTCCGAGAGACCGGGATGGGCGGCGCGCAGCCGCTCCCGGTCACGGATCGGCAGCCGGGGCACCGCGGCCGCCAGGAGGTCGCCCAGCAGGGCGCCAGGTGCCCGGCCGTCCCCGCCGGGAACCCGGGCGTCGGCCGGGCCGGGCGTCGGCGGGCCGCTGCCCCCTGCGCCGAACGCTCCGGCCACGGCGCCGGCGACGGCACCGACGACGTCGCGCAGGCCGCCTCCGGCCGCCCGGTCGGCGCCGCTCCCGGTCAGCCCGGCGACGGCGTCGGCGACGGCCCGCCCGGCGCGCGCCAGGGGGCCTTCCTCGACCGGCGCGGCGCCGTCCGACGGCGCCACCGGTCGTGGCGGCGGGACGTCACGCGGCGCCCCGGTCCGCGGCCCCTCGGTCATCGGTCCCCCAGGTGAGGTGCTGGAACGGCCCCCGTGCAGGGTCCCGCCGCGAGCCTGCGAGTGGCGGGGGGCACGGGGGTCCTTTCAGGCGCAGTCGCGGCAGAGCAGCTGGTCGCCGCGGGTGGAGGCCAGACGGCTGCGGTGCTGCACCAGGAAGCAGCGCGAGCAGGTGAACTCGTCCTCCTGCTTGGGCAGGACGCGGACGGTCAGCTCCTCGTTCGACAGGTCCGCTCCGGGGAGCTCGAGGTTCTCGTTGAAGTCGGTCTCGTCGACGTCGACCGACGAGGACTGGGCCTCGGCCCGGCGAGCCTTCAGCTCCTCGAGCGAGTCCTCGCCGAGCTCGTCGGTCTCGTTGCGGCGCGGGGCGTCGTAGTCGGTGGCCATGGGGTGTGCCCCTCCTCCGGGGTTCTCGCGGGCGTCGTGCCCGCTCGTCTGACGCGGCGCGGGGTGCGCGCCGTCGTCCTGGCCGATCGCCGGTGGGCGACCGGTGGGTCGGTGTGGGGCGTCCCTCACCGGGCGCCCGTCCACTGCGCCGGCCTCTCCTCGCGGAGTGGCCAGCAGCCGCCCAACGCCGTCCGGCCCCGATTTGTGCCCGACTCCGCGGAGGTGACACATCGGGCCCGGGAAGGGCCGGGCGGGCGGCGGAGCGCCAGAGGTTACCCTGCGCCGGTGGCGACTCCCCCGGGTGCTGATCCAGCCGTCGTCGGGCCGTACCTGGCCTCCGTCTTCGGGGAGGAGCGATGGCGATCGGTGGACGTCGAGCTGATCGCCGCGGGCATGTCCAACCTCACCTACGTGGTGACGCCCGAGGGCGGGTCCGCGGACGACGCGGTGATCCTCCGGCGTCCGCCGACGGGCGCCGTGCTGGCCACCGCGCACGACATGGCCCGCGAGCACCGGGTGATCTCCGCGCTGGTCCCCACGCCGGTGCCGGTGCCGCGGACACTGCACCTGTGCACCGACACGAGCGTGCTGGGCGCGCCGTTCTACGTGATGGAGCGCGTCGTCGGCCTGCACGTCATCGACCGGATCCCGGAGGGCTACGCCGACGATCCCGCCCGGCGGCGCGCGATCGGCGAGGGACTGGTCGACGTCCTGGCCGATCTGCACTCGGTCGACCACATCGCGGTGGGCCTGGGCGACTTCGGCCGACCGGAGGGCTTCATGGCCCGCCAGGTGCGTCGCTGGACCCAGCAGTGGGAGGCGACCCGCGACCGCGAGCGTCCGGGGTTGGACGCCCTCGCCGCCCGGCTGGCGGAGACCGTGCCCACCACCCAGCGGCACGGGATCGTCCACGGCGACTTCCGGCTGGACAACTGCCTCCTCGACCCGGAGGTGCCCGGCCGCGTCCGGGCGGTGCTGGACTGGGAGATGTCGACCCTGGGCGACCCGCTGGCCGACCTGGGCATGCTCCACGTCTACTGGCCGCAGGCCGGGGAGCGGAGCGTCGCCGGGCAGAGCACGGTGACGGCCCTGGAGGGCTTCCCCACCCGCGCGGAGGTCGCGGCACGCTACGCCGAGCGCAGCGGCCTGGACCTCTCCGACCTGCCCTGGTACGTGGGCTTCGCCTACTTCAAGTTCGCGGCGATCGTCGCCGGCATCGTCGCCCGCTCGGCCGCCGGAGCCATGGCGGGCAAGGACACGGCGGGCTACGCCGACCGGATCGACCCCTGCGTCGAGCGGGGACGCGCCGCGCTGGACGACGGTGCGATCTAGGGACGCCGTCCGCCCCTAAGCTCGCTGCTGACAGCCGTCCGCACCAGTCGTCGGCGCCGTCCGTCCCGTCCCGGCCGGTCGGCCCCCCGCCTGCCGGATCCCGCCCGAGGAGCATTCCCGTGACCGAGCGCACCGTCCAGCCTCCGGTGCGCCCGCGCAGTGGCCGTCGCCCGCTCCCCCCGCTGATCTTCCTGCTGGTCCTCGCGCTGGCCGCCGGAGCGGTGTGGTGGACGGTGGTCCGGCAGGACCGGGAGCAGCAGGCCGCGGACGCGCGGGCGTGCGCCACCGCGGAGGCGGCGCCCCCGTCGCTGGACCCGGCAGCCGTCTCGGTGCGGGTCCTCAACGCCACGGACCAGGGCGGGCTCGCGCAGACGGTGGCCGACGAGCTCGCCGCACGCGGCTTCACGGTGAGCGAGGTCGCGAACGACCCGAGCAGCCGCGAGGTGGAGGGCGTCGGGGAGGTCCGCCACGGCTCGCCGGGCAACGACGCCGCACGCTTCCTCGCGGTGCACGCGCCGGGCGTCGGGGACTACCGCGACACCCGGGCCACCGCGGTCGTCGACCTCGTCCTCGGCCCCGAGTTCACCTTCCCCGACAGCCTGGCCACCCCCGAGGAGGTCGAGACGGCGCTCACCGCGCCGGAGAGCGCCGCCGAGGACTGCTGAGCCGCACTGCCGGTCAGCGGTGCAGCTCGGACACCAGCGCGAGGAAGGGCTCGGCCACCGAGGGCGCCACCGCGACGACCATCGGCTCGCCGACCGGCGTGCCGTCGAGGCCCGTCACCACCGCGCCCGCCTCGGCGGCCACCAGCGCGCCGGCCGCGTGGTCCCACGGGTTCAGGTCGAGCTCGTAGTAGGCGTCCACCCGGCCGGCTGCCACGGCGCAGAGGTCCAGCGCGGCGCTGCCGAACCGCCGGATGTCCCGCACGCGCGTGACCAGCTGCGCCACCACCGCGCCCTGGGCCCTCCGCTGCTCGACCCGGTAGCCGAAGCCGGTCGCGACCATCGTCCGGTCCAGCGCCTCCGGCGTCGGAACGGTGAGCCGGCGCGGCGGCCGCCCGGGCGACTCCAGCCACGCGCCGCCGCCGGACGTCGCCGAGAACAGCTCCCCGGTGGCCACGTTGAGCACCACGCCGGCCCGCACGATCCCGTCGACCTCGGCGGCCACCGAGACGGCGTAGGCCGGGATGCCGTAGAGGAAGTTCACGGTGCCGTCGATCGGGTCGACGATCCACCGCACCCCGCTCGTCCCCTCGCGTGCGGCCCCCTCCTCCCCCAGCACCCCGTCCGCCGGCCGGGCGGCGAGCAGCCGCCGCACCAGCAGCTCCTCGCTGGCGGTGTCCACCGCCGTGACGACGTCGACGGGGCTGGACTTGGTGGTGACGTGCTCGCCGGCGGACTCCCGCCCGCGGGCCACCAGGGCGGCGGCCTCCCGTGCGGCCGTCACCGCGAGCTCCAGCAGCGCGCCCGGTGCCGGCTGGTCGGAAGGAAGTGCGTGCGCAGAGGTCATGCGGCGATCCTGCCGCAGGGAGGGGACCCCTCGTCGGGGCCCGCTGCGAGCATGCGAGCTGCGGGGGGCGAGGGGGGCCTTCCACTAGCCTGTCGGCGTGCAGGGCTTCGGGGTGGACATCGGCGGCAGCGGCATCAAGGGGTGCCTGGTCGACCTGGACGAGGGACGGCTGATCGGGGAGCGGCTGCGCATCGAGACGCCGCAGCCGTCGCTGCCCGAGCCCGTCTTCGACGTCGTGGCTCGCATCGTCGGGTCGTTCGGGTGGTCCGGACGCGTGGGGGTGACCTTCCCGGGGGTGCTCAAGTCGGGCGTCGCGCACACGGCCGCGAACGTCGACAAGACCTGGCTGGGCACGGACCTCGCCGCGGGGGTCGCCCAGCGCGTCCCCGGCCCGGTGGAGACGCTGAACGACGCCGACGCCGCAGGACTGGCCGAGATGCGCTACGGCGCCGGCCGCGACCGGCGCGGGGTGGTGCTCATGCTCACGTTCGGCACGGGCATCGGCAGCGCGCTGTTCGTCGACGGGAAGCTGGTGCCCAACACCGAGTTCGGTCACATCCAGGTCGACGGCGAGGACGGCGAGAAGCGCGCCTCCGCGGCCGCCCGGGAGCGGGAGGAGCTCAGCTACCCCGAGTGGGCGCAGCGCGTCGACCGCTACCTCGACGTCCTGGAGGCCGGCGTCTGGCCGGACCTGATCATCGTGGGCGGCGGGGTCAGCAAGAAGGCCCACAAGTGGGTCCCGCTGCTGTCCACGCGCACCCCGGTGGTGCCCGCGGAGCTGCAGAACGACGCCGGGATCGTCGGGGCCGCCCTGGCTGCGGCCGAGCGCGGCGAGGCCTGACCGCGGCGCCCCGGCGCCGGGTGACCCTCCCGGGGTGAGCCGACCGCCCCCTCGGAGCGAGGGGCCGGGGTGCGAGGCGCTGGTTTCACCCGGCGACGTCGTTACAATGGTGGAGCCCCAGCCCGCCGCGCTCCAGCCGGGAGGGATTCCCATACCCGATCGTGGCCAAACGCCGCGCCGGTCCGTGGGGTCCCCTCCCGCTCCGAGCACAGGGCCGGAGCCGCTGCCCGCGGGCCACACGGTCCCCCGGGGAACGCACCCAGCACGGGAAGGAACCTGAGTGCCCGCCGATCAGCCAGCACCGGAAGCAGCCGCAGCGAGCACCCCGCGCGCCAGGACGGCCGCAGCCGGTACCCGTGCCAAGAAGCCGGCCGGCGAGCCGGCCGCTGCGCGGAAGAAGGCACCGGCCAAGGCCGCCGGTACCACGACCGCGGCCAAGGGCCGCGCAAAGCCGGCGATCACCCCGTCCACGGCGGCCGGCGAGGGCACGGTCCTCACCGCGGTGGCCAGCGAGGACGGCGCGGTCGCGGTCGTCGACGCCGGCTCCGAGGGCCTCAAGCTCGACGAGACGGTCGTCACCGGCAAGGACGGTGTCGAGGTCGCCGCCGAGGAGGAGACCGCCGAGGGCGGCACCGACTTCGAGTGGGACGAGGAGGAGGAGTCCGAGGCCCTCCGCCAGGCCCGCAAGGACGCCGAGCTCACCGCCTCGGCCGACTCGGTCCGCGCCTACCTCAAGCAGATCGGCAAGGTCGCGCTGCTCAACGCCGAGGAGGAGGTCGACCTCGCCAAGCGGATCGAGGCCGGCCTCTACGGCGCCGAGCGGCTGCGCCAGGCCGAGGAGGAGGGCCAGAAGCTCTCCCCGCAGATGCGCCGCGACCTCAACTGGATCGTCCGCGACGGCGAGCGCGCCAAGAACCACCTGCTGGAGGCCAACCTCCGCCTCGTGGTCTCCCTGGCCAAGCGCTACACCGGCCGCGGCATGGCGTTCCTGGACCTGATCCAGGAGGGCAACCTCGGCCTGATCCGCGCGGTCGAGAAGTTCGACTACACCAAGGGCTACAAGTTCTCCACCTACGCCACCTGGTGGATCCGCCAGGCCATCACCCGCGCCATGGCCGACCAGGCCCGCACCATCCGCATCCCGGTGCACATGGTCGAGGTCATCAACAAGCTCGGCCGCATCCAGCGCGAGCTGCTCCAGGACCTGGGCCGCGAGCCCACCCCGGAGGAGCTGGCCAAGGAGATGGACATCACCCCGGACAAGGTGCTGGAGATCCAGCAGTACGCCCGGGAGCCGATCAGCCTCGACCAGACCATCGGTGACGAGGGCGACAGCCAGCTCGGCGACTTCATCGAGGACTCCGAGGCCGTCGTCGCCGTCGACGCGGTCAGCTTCACCCTGATGCAGGACCAGCTGACCAGCGTGCTGCAGACCCTCTCCGAGCGGGAGGCCGGCGTGGTCCGGCTGCGCTTCGGCCTCACCGACGGCCAGCCGCGCACCCTCGACGAGATCGGCCAGGTCTACGGCGTGACCCGTGAGCGGATCCGTCAGATCGAGTCGAAGACGATGTCGAAGCTGCGCCACCCCAGCCGCTCCCAGGTGCTGCGCGACTACCTGGACTAGGCCGCCGGCACCGGTCCCGGACGCCGCCGCCGGCCTCGCGCAGCGCCATGACCCGGACGGGTCACGGAGTGCCGGTGGCGGTGTACGCCGACACCTGTCGGGTAGACGGCGTAGCGTGGGGCCCGTCAGAACAGCAGCGGACCCACGGCCGGACCGGTCACCCGACGGCCCGGCAGATGATCACCAGCACGTGCACCACCCGTCCCAGCCAGTGACGTCCCCTGCTGAACCCGCTCCACCCACGCCCGGCGTGTTACGGACTCATCTCATTCGGCGAGTCCGGGATGAACCGGGCGGGAACGGGAATCCGAGGGGCCATCCTGGCGCTGTGCAGGAGGCCGATCCGCAGCCGCGGGTCCGTGCGGTAGAGAGCGAGTGATGACCCAGATGACCCAGACGCTGACGACGACCCCCGCCGCCGACGACCTGGTCGTGCCCTTCCACTGCGACCGCTGCGGCGCACTTGCCAAGGTCCGTGTCGTGCTCGCCAACGGCAGCGACCTCGTGTTCTGCGGACACCACGCCCGCGAGTACGAGGGCAAGCTGCGTGACATCGCCGTCGACATCATCGACACTGAGGGCGAGCAGCGCGTAACTGCGTGAGAGAGGCGCTATCGTCGCGCCCGCGATGACCGCCTCACCCGACGACGCCGCCGCGTCCGACGTCCCGCCTCGTGCGGGCGCCGGGCCGGCGGCTCCGTCGTCTGTGGGGACCCCCGGTCGGCGGCGACCGGAGGAAACCCCCATGTCCCAGCACCACCCCGCATCCGACGAGACGGTGCGCATGCGTCCCGACGCCGGCGACGGGCCACCACCGCCCACGGGCTCGGTCCCGGCCTACCAGGCCGGGGCGGACGACACCCGTCCGGTGGGCCGGGACTGGCAGCCCGGCACGCCCGCTGCGTCCCCGGTCACCGCGGAGAACGCCGCCACCGGGTCGGACCCGGTGGACGACGACGCCGCCAGCACCCGCCGCATACCGGTGGACGCGGAGGCACCCGCCGCGGACGACGACAGCGCGCGAACCGGCGTCATCCCTCCCGTCGACGACCACGACGCCACGGACGCCACGGACGCCGCGCCCCCCGAGCCGGCCACCCAGGACGCCGATGCCGCCGGTCCCCCGCCGCCGGGACAGGAGGACCACGGCGGCCCTCGTGGCCCCTGGTGGCGGCGCCGCGCCGCCCTGGTCCCCGCCGGTGTCCTGGCCGCGCTGGCCGCCCTCTACGGCATCGACCTGGTCGCGTCCTCCGGCGAGGTGCCGCGGAACACCGTCGTCGCCGGTGTCGACGTCGGCGGGCTCTCCCCCGCGATGGCGGCCCAGCGGCTGGAGGAGCAGCTCGCCCCCCGGGTCGTGGCCGACCACCCCGTCACCGCCGCCGACGTGACGGCCACCCTCTCCCCCGCCACGGCGGGGATCACCCTCGACGTCCCCCGGACCGTGGACGCGGCCGAGGAGCAGCCGCTCAACCCCTGGACGCGCCTGGTCACCCTGGTCTCCGACCGCGAGGTGGAGCCGGTGATCACCGGCGAGGAGACGGCGCTGAACGCACAGATCGAGGCCATCGCCGCACAGGTCGACCGGGCTCCGCAGGACGCCACGATCGCCATCGAGGGCACCACGCCGTCGGTCGTGGAGCCGGTGGACGGCCGGACCCTCGACCGGGAGGGCGCCGCCGACGCGATCACCGACGCCCTGGCCTCCGGCGGGGACCCCGGCACGCCGATCGAGCTGCCCGTGGAAGAGACCCCCGTCCGGGTCGACGCCGAGGAGGCCCGCCGCGTCCTCGAGGAGACGGTCACCCCCGCGCTCTCCGCCCCCGTCCAGGTCGTGAGCCAGGACGGCACCACCTCGGCCGAGGTACCGGTGACGGCGATCGCCGACGCGCTCGCCTTCACCCCCGAGGACGACGGCGAGCTCGCCGTCGAGCTGGACCCCGGGTCGCTGCAGGCGGCGCTCGACGACGAGCTGTCGGTCTTCGGCGCCCCGGCGCAGGACGCCACCTTCGACGTCTCCGGCGGCTCGGTGCGCGTCGTCCCGTCGGTCGACGGCACCGGTATCGCGCCGGCTCGGCTGGCCGAGCAGCTGCTGCCGGTGCTGACCGAGGACGCGCCCCGGACCGTCACCGCCGAACTGGGCCCTGTCCCCGCGGACTTCACCACCGAGGAGGCCGAGGCCCTCGGCATCCGGGAGGAGATCTCCAGCTTCACCACCAACATCGGCAACCCGGCCAGCGGGACGAACATCCGGGTGGTGGCCGAAGAGGTCGACGGCGCGATCGTCATGCCCGGGGAGACGTTCAGCCTGAACGGCTTCACCGGACCCCGCGGTCTGGCGCAGGGCTACGTCGAGGCCGGCGTCATCAACAACGGCGAGTTCACCACCGCCGTGGGCGGCGGCATCAGCCAGTTCGCCACGACGATGTTCAACGCCGTCTTCTTCGCCGGTCTCGAGGACGTCTTCCACAAGCCGCACAGCTACTACATCAGCCGCTACCCGGCCGGCCGCGAGGCGACGGTCTACTACGACTCGATCGACCTCAAGTGGCGCAACGACGGGGACACGGGCGTCTACATCGACACCGCCTGGACGCCGGGGACCATCACCGTCACCTTCTACGGGACCCCGCGCTACGAGATCGAGTCGATCAGCAGCGAGCGCTACAACATCCGCCAGCCGGTCGTGCAGAACAAGCCGGACAGCCCCACCTGCGAGCCCCAGTCCGGCTCGACCGGGTTCGACATCACGGTGACCCGCGTCTTCCGCGACCTGGACACGGGTGCGGAGATCAAGCGGGAACCCTTCCGCACGCGCTACGCCGCCGAACCCGTGATCAACTGCGTCCCCGCCGAGGAGCCGGCCCCGCCGGGCCCCGAGGGCACCGCACCGGGCGGCCCGCCCGCGCCCGGAGGCCGGCGCCCGCCGCGTCCGCGGGCGGCCTGACGCCGGCCGCCCGAGGCGTTCCGCGGGGCGCCGGCGCCGGGAGTCCCGCCGGTCCCCGCTGGCGCGGCGTGCACACTGTGCAGGTGAGCGCCGTCCTCCCCAGCGGCTCGCCCGCCCGGGCCGGCGCGGACGAGCCGGAGCCCCCCGTTCCCGGCGCCTCCGGCGCAACCCGGGCCGATGTGCCACCGCCCTCCCGGCTGCGCCGGTGGCCGACCCCGCTGCGGGTGCCGCTGCAGGTGCTCGGGCGCACGCTGGCCAAGGCCTGGCAGGACCGCATCATCGGCCTGTCGGCCGAGGCGGCGTTCTGGCAGATCCTGTCGGTACCGCCGCTGCTCATCGGGTTGCTCGGCTCGCTGGGCTACCTGGGCTCCCTCATCGGCGACGACGCGGTCACGATGATCGAGGAACAACTGCTGAACGCCTCCTCCGAGGTGCTGACCGACGACGTCGTCGACGACCTGGTACGCCCCACGCTGGCCGACATCCTGGGCTCGGGCCGGCTGGAGGTGGTCAGCGTCGGCTTCCTGGTCTCGCTGTGGGCGGGGTCCTCGGCGACCGCGACCTTCATGAACACCATCGTCATCGCCTACGACCAGCGCGACGTGCGTGGCCCGATCCGCACCCGGCTGAAGGCGCTGTGGCTGTTCGTCGTCGGGCTTCTCCTCGCGGTGCTGACGCTCCCGCTCCTGGTGCTCGGCCGCGGCACGCTGGTCGGCCTCGTCCCGGCCGACTGGCGGAGCACCACCGACATGCTGATCAACGCCGTGTACTGGCCGCTCGTGGTGATCGGCCTGCTGCTGGCGCTCACCAGCTTCTTCCACGTGACCCTGCCGAACCGGCTGCCGTGGCGTCGGCACCTGCCCGGCGCGCTGCTCAGCCTCGGGTTCTTCCTGGTGGCCGCGCTGCTGCTGCGCGCCTACGTCGGCAGCTTCCTCACCACCGCCCTGCCCTACGGAGCGCTGGCGGCACCGATCGGCGCCCTGCTGTTCTGCTTCTTCTTCGGCATGGCGGTGCTCCTGGGTGCGGAGCTCAACGCCACCATCCAGGCCCGCTGGCCGGCGCCGCTGCGCCGGCACGAGCGCCGCCGCCGGGAGCGGCGGCAGGCCAAGCTCGACGAGGAGGCCCGCCGGCTCGGCCTGCGGTAGCGCTACTCCTTGCGGAGCTGCTGGTAGACCTCCTTGCACGCCGGGCACACGGGGCTACCGGGCTTGGGGCTCTTGGTCACCGGGAAGACCTCGCCGCACAGCGCCTCGACCATGGTGCCCATGACGGCGCTCTCGGCGATCTTGTTCTTCTTGACGTAGTGGAAGACCTCGTTGGCGTTGCCGGTGTCGGAGTCGCGGACGTCCGGCCGCTCGAGGATGTCGCTGCTGCTCATGCGGTCTCCCTGTTCGACGGTGCAGTCGTGCGACGGCCGCGCGGCCGGGATCGCCGCGGTGCTCGGCGCACCCGGCGACCATTCTGACAGGGTGCCGGGCGCGAGCACCGCTCCCCGCCCGGTCCTGTCCGCCGAGGGCGCCGACGCCCGGCGGCCGCCGCCGTCGCGGCGGCGCTCCGCACCGGCGCGGTCGTGACCTGCGCGGCCGGGGTGGTCGGTCAGCCCGGAGCGCGCCGGCCCGCCCTCACCGGCTATCCCTCGATGACGCGCCCCGTCCGGGCGGGGTTCTCCAGCACCCGGTCCGGCCGGGCATCCACCCCGGCGAGGCGGGTCCGACTCTTGGGCGGCCGGTCGTTGGCCATGACGACCGCGACCCACGGCAGCACCGTGCCGAGGATCGCCAGGATGATCATCAGCCAGACGATCTTGTAGAAGACGGCAGCCAGGATCAGCGCCAGACCGCGGATCGCCATGGTGATCACGTAGCGCCGCCTGCGGGCGGCCTGCTGGTCGGTCAGGCTCGGCGCAGCTTCGGTGATCAGCACCGGCTCCGGCTTGCGCGACCGCGGGAACTGCTGGCTCGAGGCCACGGGCACCCTTCCCTCCGCTGGCCGGTGGCCGCGGGGGATCAGCCCCGCCGGCTCCCCGGACCACCCCCATGGTGCCACCGGGCGGGGCCCGGTGCAGGGGCCCCGGTCAGCCCGTCGTCACCTGCTTCGCCGCCTTCGCGGCCCGCTTCTGCTCCTGCTTGAACGCCCGCACCTCGGCCAGGGTCTCCGGGCCGGTGATGTCGGCGACCGAGCGCCGGGAGCCGTCGGCGCCGTAGTCACCGGCCGCCTCCCGCCAGCCGGGCGGGGTGACGTCGTACTGCTTCCCGAGCAGCGCGAGGAAGATCTTCGACTTCTGCGCCCCGAAGCCCGGCAGCTGGTTCAGCCGCCTCAGCACCGTGGCGCCGTCGGGTGCGTCGGCCCACAGCCCCTCCACGCGGCCGTCGTAGCGCTCGACGAGGGTCCGGCACACCTCCTGGGCTCGGCCGGCCATCGAACCGGGGTAGCGGTGCAACGCCGGCGGTCCCTGGAACACCCGCACGAGCTCCTCGGCGTCCATCGCCGCCAGCTGCTCGGCCGAGAGGCTGTCCACGCCGAGCCGGTCGGCCAGCAGGCGCGGGGCCCCGAAGGCCCGCTCCATGGGGAACTGCTGGTCCAGCAGCATCCCGATCAGCAGGGCCAGCGGGTCTCGGCTCAGCAGCTCGTCGGCGGCGTCGTCCTGGGCGATGCGCAAGGTGGTCACGTCGGAGATGGTGCCGCAGAGCGGTCCTGCCGCAATCACCCCCGGACAAGGGGCAGCGTCTCGATGGCGAGTTCCTGTGAGGTGAGGGACAGAGCGCTGATCGGAACACCCTTCCTGCGATCGGCGCAGAACGGTGGGAGTGAGAGGTGTGGGTGGGGGTGGCGATGCGTGTGGTCAGCTGGCTGGGTCGGCGGGCCGGGCTGCGGCCGGACCGCTGGGCTCGGGATGACGCCATGCGGCGACACTCCGCACCGCCCAGCTCGTACGGGTGACGCCCAGGCCGACCAGCCGGCGCAGCGCCGGGCCGGCGGGACTGCCGCCGACGTGGACGGTGATGGCGTGGAGGCCCCGTACGCCGTGCGGGAAGGGTGTTGTGGTCTCCTCCTCCTGCCACTGGCCGGTGGTCGTGCGGCACCGGACGCGCAGCCGGTGCGTACCGGGCGTGGCCGCCCATCGGGCCGCCCATGGCCGCCAGGCGTCCGGGCCGAGGTCGACGCCGAGGGTGGCCTCGGTCCACGGGCCGCCGTCGATCTGCAGCTGCACGCGATCGACGCCGATGGGCGGCGCCCAGACGTAGCCGCGGATGGTGACCTCGCCGGGCTGGATGTGGGCATGCGGGCCGGGGGCGTCGATGCGGGAGGCCGGGTGCACCGGGTAGGTGCCGTCGGTCCAGCCGCGCGAGCCCCAGTAGGACGGCGGAGGTGTCGCGGTGACGGTCAGGCGCCGCAACCACTTGAGGTTGCCGTCCTGCCCGTGCCGGCCGGAGACGAGCAGGCGGGCGGGGCTGCCGTGCTCGCGGGGCAGTGGTTGCCCGGCCATCCCGACGGCGAGGAAGCCGTGCCGGCGGGCCACGGCCAGCGGTAGCACGTTGGCGTAGCCGTCGACGGCCTCGGCGACCAGCCAGCCGTCGTCGTCAGTCACGCCGGCCCGCTCGAGCAGGTCGGCCAGGCCGAAGCCGGTCCAGCGGGCGCAGCCCATCCGGTCGCCGCCGACGGGGTTGTGCACGCAGATCACCAGCAGGTCGCGCTCCTCCAGGGGCAGGGCGAGGAGCTCGCGGAGGGTCAGGGACAGCGGCCGCTCCACCTCGCCGTCCACCTCGAGTCGCCAGGTGCCGAGGTCGGTGCGCGGCTCGGGGACGGTGACGTCGATGACGACCAGCTCGCCGGGCTCGGCCAGGAGCGGGGCGACGCCCGGCTGCGGTGCCGCGTCGGCGGCAGGCACCGGCGGCAGCGACCGGACGGGGGTCGGCAACGCCACCTGGTCGCGCAGCGCGGCGGCGCCACGGCGACGTGCGCGGCGGTCCGTGGCGACGACCGCGCCCGTGGCCGCCGCGGCGGCGGCCAGCACCGCCGACGGCGGTACCGTCAGCGGGGCGACCGCGACCGCGGCCGCGGCGGTGAACATGCCGGCGGCCGTGGCGGCTGCGGTGTCCCGGGCCGAGGCGTCGCCGCGGCGCAGCGCGAGGTAGCCGCCGACGGCGTGCGGAGCAGCGGCCACGGCGGCACCGAGCAGCGGGCGACGGCCGACCACGGTGCCGCCAGCGGCGGCGGCGAGGCCGCTGGCACCGGCCGCGAGCACGGCCAGGCCGGGCTTGTCGGCCCGGCCGACGAGGGCGACGCCGCCGTCGACGAGCATCGCGGGGGCGGCGTCGACCAGGCCGCGGGCCAGGCCGGAGGACGGTGAGCGGCCACGGCGCGTGGCGGAGGCGGCGATCTCACCGGCCGCGGCGGCGAGCAGCCCGGCGAGCAGGCCGGTCCGCGCGGGACGTGCAGCAGGGGTGGGGTGGTGGGCCATCCAGGGCTCCTCGGGTGCGCGGTCGGTCGCGGATCAGTGGCTCGGTGGGCTGAGGCCGACGCTAGGAACGGACCGCCGGCGTCACGCCGGGAGAACCGCCGGGATTGCCGGGGCCGGGCCGGTGGGCTGCTGCGGCCCGGCGGCGTCCGCGATGAGCCGGGCGGCCAGCGCCCGGGCGTGAGCGCCGAGGAGGCGAGCAGAGCGGAGCCGCGGCAGGTCTGCCAGGGCAGGCCGGGAACGTGCCGGCCGGGAACGTCGCGCCGGCCGGTCCGGGCACCCGGGGAGAACCTCCAGGTCGGTTCCGGACGCCCGCACGGCGCCGGAGCAGGCCCGAGCCCTGCGGCTAGTCGACCGGAAGAGCGGTGAGCTCCGCCCGGGAGGCCACGCCGAGCTTGCTGAACACGTTGCGCAGGTGGAAGTCGACGGTGCGGGGGGACACGAACAGCCGCGCCGCGACGTCCCGATTCGACAGGCCCTGCCGGACGAGTGCGGCGACCTGGCGCTCCTGCGCGGTCAGTTCGGTGGTGGTGGTGACGTCGCGGCGGCGGGCGGTTTCCCCGGAGGCGCGCAGCTCCTGGGCGGCCCGTTCGGCGTAGGGCGCGGCGCCGAGCTCCTCGAAGACGGTGAGCGCGGCCCGCAGGTGCTCGCGGGCGTCGACCCGCCGCCGGGTGCGCCGCAGGTGCTCACCGAAGGCAAGCTGGGTGCGGGCCCGGTCGGGCAGCCGCGGTGAGGCGGCGTGCGCATCGAGGCCGGCCAGGAAGTGCTTCTCGGCGTCCGGGCCGTCGGCGAGCAGCGCGCGGCCGTGCTCGGTGACGGCGACCGCCGAGGCGATGCCGGTGGCCGCGGCGAACTGCTCGACCTCGGCCAGCCACGTGCGCACGACGTCGGTCCGGCCGGCGCGGACGGCGATGTCGAAGACGTCCAGGGCGGCCATGCGGCGCAGCATCGGGTTCTGCAGCTGCTCCAGGTGGTGCAGCGCGGGCGCGGGCCGGTCGGCGCCGCGCAGCGCCTGCGCCCAGTGCGCCAGGTCGGTGACGAGGCTGTCGGTGATTCCGACCGGGTGCGCCGCGCGGACCGCGGCGACGTCGGCGAGGTGACGGCTGGCGGCATCGTCCCCGCGCAGGGCCGCGATCACCGCCAGCTGCGCGGTGGGCAGGGCGGTCAGCCCAGTGGAGCCGGTGCTCGCGGTCAGCGGCAGCGCCTCGGCGGCGGCTGCGGCCGCTCTCGTCCACGCCCCGGTCGCCAGCTGCGCGGGGAACCCGCGGGTGAGGGCGTGCTCGACCATGTTGAGCGCGCCGGCGCGGCGGGCGGCGGTCAGCTGCTCGGCGTGCAGCCGCAGGCTGCGCTCGTCGTCGTCGATGAGCCAGGCGGCGATGCCGAGGTTGGGCTGCAGCACGTGGTCGCCGTCGAGCGGCTCGGCGTCGGTCAGGTCGAACGCGCGCCGGAACGCGGCCGCGGCGTGCGCCCAGTCCCGCCGGCCGACGGCGGCGAACCCCTGCAGCAGCTCCCAGGCCGCCCGGCCGGTGGCCGGTGCGTCGGCGGGAGGTTGGCCGACCAGCGTGGCGGGGTCGACCGGGCGCGGGGAGCGCGCCCCGAACGCCGACAGCGCCGCGGCGAGCATCGCCAGCGGCCGCGCGATCGCCTCGTCCGCTGTGGCGGCGAGGGTGGCGGCCTCCAGGACGAGGTCGTAGCCGTCGTCGAGGGAGTGGGTGTTCCACTCGATCTGGCCCTGCAGCAGCAGCAGCCGTGCGCGCTGCACCGGGTGGGTGAGGTCGGCCGCGGCGGCGGCCGCCAGCCCGGCGGCGTGCGACGGATGGGCGCCGAGCCAGGCCGAGGAGGCAGCGGAGAACAGCCGCCGGCCGCGGGCGGCGCTGTCGACGGTCAGTTCGGCCGCGCGGGCCCAGGCGGCGGAGGCGGCCTCGTGTCCTCCGCGGGCGGCGGCGCGCTCGGCGACGCCGTCGAGCGCGCCGACCACCGTCTCGTCGGGCCGATCGGCCGCCGCGGCCAGGTGCCAGGCGCGCCTGTCGGGGTCGGCGCCGAGGACGTCGGCCAGCGCTCGGTGGGCAGCGCGGCGCTGCGCGCTGGTGGCCGCCCGGTACACCGCCGAGCGGACCAGCGGGTGGTACAGCGCCAGGGTGTCGCCGTCGACGCGGAGCAGCCCGATCCCCTCCGCCTCGTCCAGGGCGTCGTCGGCGATGTCGAGACGCGAGGCGGCGTCGCGGACCACGGTCAGCCGGCCCGTGTCGTCGGCTGCGACCAGGAGCAGCAGCCGCTGGGCCGGCGCGCTCAGGCGACGGACCCGGTCGAGGAACCCGCGCTCGACCCCGCCGGTCAACGGAAGCGGGGTCGGCAGCGGCGCCCGCCCGGCCAGCTGGTCACCGGTCAGCGCGGCGGCGAGCTCACCGAGCGCGAGCGGGTTGCCACCGGTCGCGGTCACCAGCCGGTCGCGCACCGCCGGGTCGACCTCACCGTTGCCCTGGGCGGTCAGCAGCTCCTCGGCGTCGGCACCGCTCACGCCACCGAGCACAGCGGTGGGGAGATCGGGCGCCTCGAAGCCGTAGCCCTCGCCCTCGCGGGCGGCGAACAGCAGCGCGACGCGCTCGGCCTGCAACCGGCGAGCGACGAACAGCAGCGCCGCGGCCGAGGCGTCATCGAGCCAGTGCGCATCGTCGACCACGACCAGCACCGGGGCCTCCTCGGCGGCGTCGGCGAGCAGGCTCAGCGTTCCCAGGAACGCCAGGAACCGATCGCCCTCGCCGTCGGCCTCGCCCAGTGCCGCGCCCAGCGCGGCGGCCTGCCGCGCCGGTAGCGCGTCCAGGCGGGCGCGCAGCGGCCACAGCAGCCGCTGCAACGCGGCGAACGCCAGCGGCGACTCCGATTCCACCCCCGACGTGCGCAGCACTTGCATGCCGGCCGCAGCGCTGACCGCGTCGGCCAGCAGCGTCGACTTGCCCGACCCGGCCACGCCGCGGATCACCAGGGATCCGCCGGCCCCGGCGCGGGCGGCGCCGAGCAGCGCAGCGATCGCCGCGCGTTCGGCATCCCGTCCGGCCAGCACGAACGGGACCGTACCGACCGCAGCGGACAGGTCCCGTGATCGCGATCCCGGTGGTTTTCCCGGCGTGAGGGCCCTCGACGGCGGCGAGCGTGGCAGCCAGACCCGCAGACCCACCTCGAGGAGGAGCCATGTCGGCCCACCCCACCATCGAACCGGCGGCGCCCGCTCACCAGCACCCGCACGCCTGCGGCCACGGTCACGCGGCACCTGCCGCGGACGAGCCGCGCCGGCCGTGGACGGTCTTCGCGCTGATGATCGCCGCCCAGTTCATGGTCATCCTGGACGTGTCGGTGGTGAACGTCGCCCTGCCGTCCATCAGCGAGTCCCTGCGCCTGTCGGCCGCGGACTACCAGTGGACGATCAGCGCCTACGTGCTGCTGTCGGGCGGGCTGCTGCTGCTCGGCGGCCGGATCGCCGACCTGCTCGACCGGCGCCGCGCGGCCCTCGCCGGTATCGCCCTGTTCACCGCCGCGTCGCTGGTCAGCGGTCTGGCGCAGACCCCGCTCACGCTCATCGGAGCCCGGGCGGCGCAGGGTGCCGGTGCGGCACTGCTCACCCCGGCCGCCTTGTCGATCATCATGACCGCCTACGCCGGAAAGCAGCGGCAGACCGCGCTCGCGGTGTGGGGCACCGTCGGCAGCCTCGGCATCGCCGCCGGCGTGCTCTTCGGCGGGGCGCTGACCAGCGCGCTGGGCTGGCGGGCGGTCTTCTTCATCAACGTGCCGATCGGCATCGCCGTCGTGCTCGGCACCCTGCGCACCGTGACCCGCGGCAACGCGAGGACCGGTGCGCTGCGCCGCCTCGACGTGCCCGGTGCGCTCACCCTGGTCGGCGGGCTGCTGGCCCTGGTGTTCGGCATCGAGGCCACCCGCTCGGCCGGCTGGGCCGCGCCGCGCACCTGGCTCGCGCTGGTCGCCGCCGCCGCCCTGCTCACGACGTTCGCCCGGCTCGAGCGGCGCGCCGCCGATCCGCTCATCCCGCCGGCCACCTGGCGGATGCGGTCGCTGGTCCCGGCCTCGGCGGTGATGGCCGGTGTCACCGGTGTGGTGGTCGGCGCGATCTTCCTGACCTCGCTGTAC
The DNA here is from genome assembly GCF_054051175.1 of Blastococcus sp. SYSU DS0753. Classification (NCBI taxonomy): domain Bacteria; kingdom Bacillati; phylum Actinomycetota; class Actinomycetes; order Geodermatophilales; family Geodermatophilaceae; genus Blastococcus; species Blastococcus sp. SYSU DS0753. Next base: position 168,019 of record NZ_JBJHAT010000007.1, read on the forward strand.
CTGCAGGCCATCGTGGGCTCGACGCCGGTCGTGGCCGGCTTGCAGTTCCTGCCGCTGGCCGCCGCGATCACCCTCGCCGCCGCCGCTGCGTCGAAGGTCATCGGCCACCTCGGCGCCCGCACCCTCATCCTCGGCGGGTTGGTCGCGCTGGCCGCCGGCGTGCTGCTGCTGGCCACGAGCGCCGGCGGCACCTCCTACGCCGCCCACGTGCTGCCCGGCTTCCTGCTCGTCGGTGCCGGTGTCGGCCCGATGTTCGTGGCCATCGCCGTCGCCGCGATGAGCGACGTGCCCGCCGAGCGCTCCGGGCTGGCCTCGGGGCTGATGATGACCGGCCACGAGATCGGCGCCGCCCTCGGCGTCGCCGCGCTCACCGCCGTCGCCGGCAACCTCGCCACCTCCGCCGGGCTCATCGACGGCTACGGCCGGGCGTTCGCCGTCACCGCCGCCGTCCTCGCCGCGCTGTTCGTGCTCACCGCACTCGCCGTTCCCGGCGGCAAGCCCCCGGCCGGCACCGCCGGGCACGGGCACGGGCACGGGCACGGGCACTGACCCGGCCGATCCCAGCACAGATCCCGGCGATTTCCCCGGTGAGAGGCACCCACCCCGGCGTCGAGGCTCCTCCCGACCGACGCCGCACCCACGCACCAGGAGCTCCCCATGCTGTCCGGCACCCCGCGCACCTTCATCGGCGCCACCACCTTCCGCGTCACCGGGATGACCTGCGCGCACTGCCGCCAGGCGGTCACCGAGCGGATCGCCGCCGTCGACGGCGTCGAGACCGTCACCGTCGACCTGGCCAGCGGCATGGCCACCGTCACCGCCACCCGGCCGGTAGACCGCGCCGACATCGCCGCCGCGATCGAGGCGGCCGGCTACCGCGTCCTGCCCTGACCGCCCGGCGGCGGAAGCCCGCGATGCTTCCGCCGCGGGCGCTCCCCCACTCCCTGCACCGCCCGCACGAAGGGACACCCGCCGTGAACCTGCTCCACGAGGAGCTCTTCCACGCCCGCCAGGCCGAACTGCTCCACGACGCCCGCACCCACCAGCTCGCGCGGGCGGCCGTGGCCCGCTCCCTGCGCCGCCGCACCCGCTGACCACCCGCCTCACACGCCCCCTGGAGACGCCATGCCCGCCCGCCCTCTTCTCCCACCGCGCCCTCGGCCCGCCTCTGCAGGAGAGACCATGACCCGCTCCTCCGCCGTCCCGGCCGCCGCGACGACGGAAGACGAGCCGCCGATCGCCGCCCGCGCCATCGACCTGGTCAAGACCTACGGCCGCGGCGAGGCCACCGTCCGAGCCCTGGACGGCGCCTCGGTCGCGATCCCCGCCGGTGAGTTCACCGCCGTCATGGGTCCCTCCGGGTCGGGCAAGTCGACCCTCGTGCACGCCCTCGCCGGCCTCGACGCCGTCGACTCCGGCCGGCTCCTCCTCGGCGACACCGACCTGACCACCCTGTCCGAGCGCGACCGCACCCTGCTGCGTCGCGAGCGGATCGGCTTCGTCTTCCAGGCCTTCAACCTCATCCCGGCGCTGACCGCCGCCGAGAACATCAGCTTGCCGCTCACGCTCGCCGGCAAGCGCCCCGACCCGGCGTGGCAGGAGGAGCTGGTGGCGATGCTGGGCTTGGGTGACCGGCTCGACCACCGCCCGGCGCAGCTGTCCGGGGGGCAGCAGCAGCGCGTCGCCGTCGGCCGGGCGCTGATCGCCCGCCCAGAGCTGGTCTTCGCCGACGAGCCGACCGGCAACCTCGACTCCCGCGCCGGCGCCGCGCTGCTGTCCTTCCTGCGCAACGCCACCCGCACGCTGGGCCAGACGATCGTCATGGTCACCCACGATCCGGTCGCGGCCGCCTCCGCCGACCGCGTCGTCTTCCTCGCCGACGGCCGCATCGTCGACGAGCTGCCCGACCCCACCGCCGAGACGGTGCTCGCCCGCATGGCCGGCCTCGACACGCGAGCGGGGGTGTGAGCCGAGATGTTCCGTCTGGCTTTCGCCAACGCGCTCGCGCACCGGTCCCGGCTCGCGCTGACCTGGCTGGCCGTCGCGCTCGGTGTCGCGTTCGCCGCCGGCAGCCTCGTGCTCACCGACACGAGCAGTCGACTGCTCGACGAGCAGTTCCGCGCCACCGCCGCCGGCGTCGACCTCACCGTCCGGGGTGCGGCCGCCTTCGACGCCGCGATGGGGGTCGAGGTGCAGCGCGACCCGCTACCGGTCGGCCTCGCCGACCGCATCGCTGCCACCCCCGGTGTCGACCGGGTCCGGGCGGTGGTCTCGGGTCCAGGGCAGCTGCAGGTCGACGGGCAGTCCGTGGGACTGGCGGGGCCGACCATCCTCGCCTCCTGGGCCGAGGCCCCGTTCACCGCCTACAGCCTGCGGGCCGGCCGCGCCCCGGCCGGTGACGGGGAGGTGGTGCTCGACTCGGCGACCGCCGCCGAGCACGGCATCGCTCTCGGCGACACCGTCACCGTGTCGGCGACCGCCAGCCGGCAGCTGCGCGTGGTCGGCCTGACCGGCGTCGGGGACGGCGACGGCTTGGCCAACAGCACGGTGGCGCTGGTCGACCTGCCCACCGCGCAGGCGCTGCTCGACCTCGGCGCCGGAGTCACCTCGCTCGACGTGCTCGCCGCCGACGACGTCGCCGTGACCGATCTGCGCGGCGATCTGGCCTCCGCCCTCGGCGAGGACTACGCCGTGGCCAACGCCCAGGACGCCGCCGCCGCCAGCGCCGACGCCGCCAAGGAGAGCATCGACTACCTGCGCATCGTGCTGCTGGCGCTGGCCGCCGCCGGTCTCGTCGTCGGCGGGTTCCTGATCGCCAACACCTTCGGCATCGTGCTCACCCAGCGCGCCGGGGAGCTGGCGCTGCTCCGTGCCGCCGGAGGCACCGGCCGGCAGGTGTTCGCCTCCGTGCTCGGTGAGGCGCTGCTGGTCGGCGTCACCGGCGCCGCGGGCGGCACCGCCGCCGGAGTCGGCGCCGCCTACGCCCTGCGGGGGCTGGCCTCCGGCGTCGGATTGGCGCTGCCCGACGGCCCGCTGACCGTCACCGCCCGCACGATCGTCGTCGGGCTGGCCGCCGGCACGGTGATCACGCTGATGGCCGTGCTGGGTCCGGCCCGACGGGCTGCCCGCACCGCACCGGTGGAGGCCATGCGTAGCTCCGACCCCGTGCCGACGGCCCCCCGACGCGGCCGGCTGATCGCCGGCTGGGCGGCCTCCGCACTCAGCCTGGCGGGCCTGCTTGCCGCCGCGCTGCTGCGCGACATCGCCGGCGTCGCGCTGGGCGCGGTGCTGCTGCTGTTCGGCCTGATCGTGCTGAGCCCCGTGCTGACGCCGCGGCTCGCGCTCGCGGTCGGCCGGCCGCTCACCGGCCTCGGCGTGCCCGGCCAGCTGGCCCGGGAGTCCGTGGTGCGCAACCCGCGGCGTACCGCAGCCACCGCGATGGCCCTGGCGCTGAGCCTGGCGCTGATCGGCTTCGTCACGGTGCTCGGCAGCTCGGTGAAGGCCATCGGAGCGACCACCGGTGAGGCGATCACCGCCGACCTGCTGGTGCAGAGCAGCCGCGACGAGATGCTCGGCGGACTGTCCCCGCAGATCGCCGCCCGCGTCGCCGCCCTGCCCGAGGTCGCCACCGTCTCCGCGGTCCGCTACGGCCACTGGCTCGATGCCGGCACGACCAGCGCGCTCACCGCGGTCGACCCGGCCACCCTGCCCCGTGTCGCCGACATCGACATGACCGCCGGCGACCTGGCCGCCCTCACCGACGGCGGCATAGTGCTCGCCGACAGCGTTGCTGCCGAGCGCGGCCTGTCCGTCGGCGACACTCTCGCGCTGACCCTCCCGCGCGATGGTGACCAGCGGCTGCGGGTGGTCGGGCTGATGGCCGACGACTCCGCCCGCGCGCTGTCCACCAGCTACGTCATCTCCCTGGACACCTACGCCGCCCACTTCAGCGAGAACGTCGACGCCACCGTCTACGTCGCCCTCGCCGACGGCACGGACCCGGCCCACGCGCGGACGGCGCTGCGCACAGCGGTCGCCGACTTCCCCAACGCCGAGGTGCTCGACCAGGCCGAGGCCGCGGCCGGTCGGGCCGCCGCCGTGGACCAGGTGCTCGGTCTGATCACCGTGCTGCTCGGGTTCGCCGTGCTGATCGCGCTGCTGGGCATCACCAACACCCTGGCGCTGTCCATCGTCGAGCGGACCCGCGAGATCGGCCTGTTGCGCGCGGTCGGCATGACCCGCGGGCAGCTGGCCGGCATGGTCCGCGCCGAGGCGGCGCTGATCGCCGCCGTCGCCGCGGTCGTGGGCGTCGGTCTGGGTCTCGGTCTGGCCGCGGCCACCCTGGCCGGGTTGTCCGGGGACAACCCGTTCGTCATGGAGGTCCCCGTGGTCAGGCTGCTCGCCGTCACCGCCGCGGCGGTGCTCGCCGGCCTGGCCGCCGGTCTGCTGCCCGCCCGCAGGGCCGCGAGGCTCGACGTGCTCACCGCCATCGCCACCCGCTGACCACCGGGAGCCGGGCCCGGCTCCACGGGCCCCCGCGCCGGGCCCCGCCCCCCGCCCCCCCACCCCCCCCCCCCCCCCCCCCAACCCCCCCCCCCCCCCCCCACCCCCCCCCCCCCCCCCCCCCCCCCCCCCC